>PXEC01000015.1 GCA_003566255.1 Candidatus Peregrinibacteria bacterium
CACTTTGTCTTTGCCGACCAAAGATTTTCCGATTTTTTCAAGAAAACCGGAACGCGTTTTCTCCAGTCCCTCCTGAAGTTTTTCTTCCTTTTTACCGAAACCGAATTTTTCAAATAAGCCCATAATGATTATTTCCCGGGTTTGTTGTCATGACGTCATTAAAACGGAGCTCAGTTGAATTCCGCTCCTTTCTTTTGAATAAGATAATAGCGATGAATATACGACCCCAGTGAATAAAACAATAAAAAAAGACTTAGCCACATTAAAAATTGAACGGTTTGTTCTCTTTGCGGAAAAAAAAAGGCAACGAACCAGTAAATAGCAAGAGCATTTACGGCGATCTTTCCGGAAATATCAGACATTGCAAATTTCCCCCGTTTTCGTTTGATCATCAAAGATCCTGCAAGGATCAGGCCATCCCGAAGCAAAAGAATGACTACAAAAAAAAGAGGAATAATGTCAATGAATACGCCATATAAAAAAAGGATAACGGTACATATCTTGTCGGCAAGGGGATCGGCAACTTTTCCAAATTCTGTGACCTGGTTCATTTTGCGGGCAAAAAAACCATCCAGATAATCTGAAATAAATGCGTAACCAACAAACAAAAAAACCAGCCAGGTCGCCTCTTCACCGGATTTATAATGAAGAACAAGAATCGGCACGGCTATCAGGGCACGCGAAAGAGAAATGGCATTGGCAAAGGTTAAAACTTCCTTTTTTACAGGAATTATTTTTCCATCAATATGATTACTTTTGATCACAGTTCTCCATAATTACAGAATGAGAACTCAAAAAGAGTCTTTTGAGAAAAAGAACTTTTTTTGAGAAGAACGCCTGACATCTCAAGGCATTTAGCGGAACATTGTCTCACAGGAATATATTATTATCCTTGAAGCCAAAAAAAGTAAAAGATGAAAAAGAAAAAAAAAGAATATTCACTTTTAGAAAAAAAAATCTCTTCGGAAAGGGTTTTTTCCGGCAATCTGCTTCAGGTATACAAAGATCGTGTTCTACTGCCCGATGGAAGAGCTTCTGAAAGAGAGTGGATTAAGCACCCGGGGGCCTCGGCGGTATTACCTGTCTTCGAATCGGGAGAGGTGCAACTATTAAAACAATTCTGGTATGCTTTGCGCATAAAATTCCTGGAAGTACCGGCAGGAAAAATTGATCCGGGAGAAGAACCGATACGGACAGCCAAAAGGGAACTGGAAGAAGAGTGCGGTGTACGGGCCAGGCACTGGACTTCACTGGGAGTCTTGTATCCGGGCATCGGTTATAGCAATGAGGTGATTCACCTTTATCTGGCCTGGGGACTCGAAGTTCATGATAACAGCGCAGATGATGACGAATTTGTTGAGCCTGTACGTGTTTTATTTAAAAATGCTGTTGAGCAGACATTGAATGGAGAGATCACGGATGCCAAAACGATTATCACGATACTCAGAGCGGCAAAATGGTGGAAAGAAAACGCGCCTTTTCCCATAAGACTCACAATGTAACGGATGAAGAATAACAGACAGCGAGGGAAATAAAAAAGGAAGGCCATTTTAAAGTTATGAATCCTTTTTTAAATACCCCCTTTTTTCGGCTATTTCCCCGATTTTTTCTTTTAACAGATTGCGTCCTCTGTGAAGACGGGAACGAACGGTCCCTATCGGAACATCCAGCATATTTGCAATTTCTTCGTACGTAAACTCCTCCACATCGCAAAGGAGAAGTGGTGTTCTGAAATCTTCGGGGAGCTCGTCCAGCGCTTTTTTAAAATGGTCGTCATATTCGTTCCGGAAGTATTGCGCCTGCAAGTCGGTGGTATCGGTCTCTTCACTTCGAATGGTTTCATAATAGGTCGCTACTTCATCGTAGTCGACTTGAGGAGGCTGACGCGAAGCTTTTCGGTAATTGTTAATGTAGGAGTTCTTAACAATTCGGTAGAGCCAGGCTCTGGCATTGGTCCCTTTTTCAAAGCTGTTGAAAAACCGGAAGGCTTTAACGATGCTGTCCTGAAGCAAGTCTTCGGCATCGTTGGGATCGGCTGTAAGACGGAGGGCATAGTTGTATGTAGCGTCCAGATGCGGAATGATTTCCGCAGCAAAGTCCTCCTGCTTTTTTATTTCTTCAGCTGTTAATTTAGCTGTCATAATGTCAAAATATTTTTATACAAGGGGGCAGCCTGCTACTCTCATTCTACTATTCTCATGATGTCGGATCGTCCATCCGGCATTTGTGCCCGAATAGCGCCGTTCCGAAACGTCCCGGATTGTTTTGGCTGTAATATTTGTAAAATAGTGTATTTATGAAGCGTCAGATTGTAATCATTCAACATTTTATGAAGAAGTAATGCCAGAAGACGTAATGCCGCATTATGGTATGTATAAAGTATCTTTTTCACGACTCTGTGACGGTTGCTGCGATATCCTGGCTTATTCCCACATTTTCCATTTGCAACGGTTTAATACATAGTTCTCAGTTATCATGCCGGATAATTTGACGCAATCCACAGAAATCATGACTTGCTGTACAAAGTGATGGTCCGTCAAAGTATGTTCCTGCACTAACGGTTGCGTGCAGCTATAGCAATATGGAAAAAATAAAAGTTTTTAATTCATGTTCCAACAAAAATTGTTTAA
>PXEC01000116.1 GCA_003566255.1 Candidatus Peregrinibacteria bacterium
ATCCTCCAGATTTATTCCTCCAAATGAAGGTTCAAGGCAGGAAACTGCGCATATAAAGTCTTTAATTTTGTGTTGAGTCGTTTCTTTTGTCTCAACATCGTCTTTGAATTTTACACAAAGCGGATATGCGTCTATATCCGCGAATTTTTTGAATAAAACCGCCTTCCCCTCCATAACCGGAAGTCCCGCCTCCGGACCTATATTCCCCAACCCCAAAACCGCTGTTCCATCGCTAATTACAGCCACGCTGTTTCCTCTGTTTGTGTATTCCCATACCTTTTCCGTATTTTTTGCTATTTCTTCACAAGGCGCGCCAACTCCGGGTGTGTATGCTAAAGAAAGATCTTCTTTATTTTTAAGTGCTTTTGTGCTTTTTATACCCACTTTCCCCGCGGGAAAAGACCTGTGATAATCAAGTGCTTCTTTTTTTATGTCGGAATTTGCCATTTAAATCTACTTTTTTATATAAGCGTGGACGGCGAATGATTTCCTTTGAACCCGGAGCGTTTTATAAGGAAATATTTATAAACTGTTCTCTTTCCGGACCAACTCCCAATCCGACGACCTTGCACGATGTCAGATTTTCAACTTCTTCTTTGAAATTTTTCATCGGTTGGGGGAGGTCTTCGTATTTTCTGATTCCGGAAATATCTTCCGAAAAAGATTCCAGATATTCCAATACGGGATTAACTCTGTAATAAGCGCTTACGGATCCGGGAACGTAGTCTATTTCTTCATCGTCCAGGTTGTAGGATACGGCTAATGGGATTTTTTCTTTTGCCGTTCGTGAATATTCCTTCAATAAATCGCATTTGTTTATTATCAATTCCTTAACATCGTTCATTTTTACCGCGTAGTTCAATTGCACAATGTCAAAAGATCCTATTCTTCTCGGTCTTGTGCTTACCGTGCCGTATTCGCCGGAAAGTATTCGGAGAGCCTTCCCCATTTCAAGTTCATCTTCGGATTTTATCAGTTCCTCCAAATTGTATTTCTCTTCCACCGCTTTTCCGTATTTCGGACCATCGCCCTCCGATGTCATGCAATATTTTTCCGATTCCTCTCTCCCGAATTCTGTCGCGAACGGTCCGTGTCCAACGCGGGACATTATTGCTTTAGCTACTCCTATCGTCTTCCTGTGAAAATTTAATGAAAGGTCTCCTCCACTGTACGCGGATGCCGCTATCGTATTGCTTGAAGTCACGTATGGCACTCCTCCTTTTGTGACATCCAGCATAACCGCCTGCGCCCCCTCAAACAAAACTTTTGCGCCATCTTCGACTTTCTTTTGCAAAAACAACGTATCCGGCTGGACGTATTTTTTGATGTATTCAAATCCTTCCATAAATTCCGCCATCACTTCGTTGGGATTCGGAATTTGAAGATTAAAAGATTTGGCGGCGTCTTCAAGATTTCTCTCTACAATTTTGTAAAAGTGTTCTCCGTCATCCTTCAGATCTCCCGTGCGAACATTCAAAAGCTTGTTCCCGTGCATTCTGTTCGCTTTATCCGCATAGCAGGGGCCTATTCCGTTTTTTGTACTTCCGATAGCTCCGCCCATGACCGCGTCAATATACATATGATGAGGCTGAACCACGCTTACCTGGCAGGAAATGTGCAATCGCCCCTCCAGATTTAGACCCAGCTCCTTTATTTTTTCTATTTCCGTTTTAAGCTTGACCGGATTCAACGCGCACCCCGACCCAATGTATAAAAGCTTGTCTTCATGAAAAATTGCGGACGGAACCTGATTCAGGGCCACTTTTCCCCCTTCTTTTGTTTCAATTGTGTGCCCCGCGTTTGCCCCTCCGTTAAACCTCGCGATTATGTCATATTCGGGCGCGATGAAGTCCACCACCCTTGCTTTTCCTTCGTCTCCGTATTGAAGTCCCAAAAGAACGTCAGCGTAGCCCGAATTTGAGTTTTGTGTAGTCATGCGCCTCGATGATAAAGCGTTTCAGAGTTTTTGTAAACATTCCTTATGTATCCGGACTTTTCGTGGTGGGCAAGGAGGGACTTGAACCCTCACGGGATTGCTCCCACAGCGTCCTGAACGCTGCGCGTCTACCGATTCCGCCACTTGCCCGTTTTAAGAGATCAAACAACAGAGTCTAAACCGTGCGCTGTCATGGACGTTGCCTATGTATAAAACGTCAAATTCCAATCTGTTGTTGTGAGGATCCCACCATACCATAAGGACCTTCTTTTTTTCCAGTAGTTCGGTTCCCGTGATCACCGTTTTTACAGCTCCTTTTGTATAGTCAATCGGTTCAATCCCTTTTTTTATTTTGTCTATAACCGCCTGCAAGTACGCACGCGGATCTATCTCTGTCAGTCCGTTTTCCTTGTATATTGGGTTTCTTAAAAAAGCATCCATTCTATTTTTGAGTGGAGTAAGCCCCCTTCTTTTTCTTGCGGGATCGTCCTCAAGCAGACTTAGTGGATTTTCCGTTCCCAATATAAAAATCCCTTCTTTGTCGTCTATTCCGGATCTTCTTAAAATTCTTCTTGCGTCCTCCGATACACGCGGGGCATTTATTTTTTTTGAACCGATTTTTATGTCTCCTTTTGCTATTTCCGCGATTTCATTGATTTGATCTTCCCAAGAAACTGCCGGGACCA
>PXEC01000079.1 GCA_003566255.1 Candidatus Peregrinibacteria bacterium
ATTTTCTTCTCAAATTTAAGCCAACCATTTTAATTGAAATTTTAGATGATACTATCGGAAGAAAGGTTGAAAAATGTGTAATGGATATGGATTATTTGTACTTCAATATTGATGAAAATGGTGGAATTAGAAAAACTTATAATATTACAAAAAGTGATTATTATAATTACTTGTTGTGTAGTAGAGATAATGCAAAGTTATTAAGACTCATTTAAGAGTCATATAAAGTTCTAAATACTAACAAGTAGAAGTAGATTGAGTTTAAAAGTTTTACATTTAGTACATGGTAATTTGAATGGAGGTGCTGCCAGGGGTGCATACTGGCTACATAAAGGATTAAAATCATTAGGTGTTAATTCAAAAATCCTTACAACTGCTAAAGATACATTAAATGAAGATTCTATTTATTCAATTAATAACAGTATAACAGATAGGATAAAATCGGCAACCAGAGCTGAATTGTGTAATACTCCTTTAAAATTTTATACAGATCGAAAGGATACAATGTTCAGTACATTCTTATTCGGTTATGATTTTACAAATCATCCTTTGTATCACCAAGCAGATATTATCAATTTACACCGTGCTGATAGTGGCTTTATTAACGTAAAGCATCTCTCAAAAATTGATAAACCCATATTTTGGACGATTAGAGATATGTCGGCATTTACAGGGGGTTGTCATTATACTATGGGTTGTGAAAAATTCAAGGAAAATTGTGGATTTTGTCCTCAACTTGGAAGTACACATGAGAAAGATTTATCAAGATATTTATTTAATAGAAAGGAAAAATATATTTCAAAAAAAATTATTGCTATTGGTATAAGTAAATGGGTGACTGAACAATTAAAATGTAGTAAAATATTTTTTGAGAATGAGATTTTATGTATTTCAAATAACATAGACTGCAGCATATTTTTTCCAGAAGATAAATGGACAGCAAGAGAGAAAATTGGAATTAATACAAAAAAAAAGATTCTACTTATTGGTGCTCAAAATCCAAAGAATTATTATAAAGGATTTTCCAAATATCTAAGTTCTTTGCAATATCTAAATCCAGACAAAATCTTTCTTGCATTATTTGGTGATTTTGATGCAAACATACTATCCAAAACAAGATTTGAGTACAAACATTTTGGCTACATTAATAATGATGCTGATTTACGTAGAATATATTCTGCCTCCGACATCTTTATTGCACCGAGTATTGAAGAAGCATTTGGTAAAACTATTGCAGAAGCAATGGCATGTTGCACATTGCCAGTTTGCTTTAATGCTACAGGTCCAAAAGACATAGTTGATCACAAGATAAATGGATATCTTGCTCAACCATATGATCCCTTTGATTTAGCAAATGGAGTAAAATGGATTAGTGATTTATCTACTATTGAATATAATTATTTTAGTAAAACTGCAAGAAATAAGATTTTAGAAAATTTTGATTATAGAATAGTTGCAAAAAAATATTTAAATGCTTACCAAAAAGAATTCGAGACTAAATAGTTATGTGAGAATAATTTATTTAAATTGGGCATGACTAATAATTCTATCATCTGGGATAAACAGTATACGCTGGCCTCCATCATTTTTACATTTATAATGGTGGTCGTGTTTATTTATATGTATAGCACTCAAATGGTAGCCCCCATTTGGTTCCCAATAACCATTTTTATTGTAGCGTGGTATTTTGTTACGCTGACCCAATATTCGGTTTGGTGGAAAGATTACACGCCCGAAAAGTTTACAAAAAAACTATTTTGGCATAGTTTTGGATATCGAATTTTATTTGGGTTGATCATCATGTTTGTTTCTCAGATAACCTGGGATCAGCCAGTATATGTAGGTGCGGTGGATGCCGCTGGTTATCACAGAAACGCTATTTTTGCTGCAGAACAATTTGCTGAATTCAATTTTTTAGCTGGCTATAATTTTGCAGATGTAACCGGCAAGATTGATGATACCGGACCTGGGTTGTTCCTGGGAACTCTATACACATTTACAGGTGGCTTTTACCTGGCAGGTATGCTTTTTATTGCGCTGCTGGGTACTGTCTCAGTTGTATATCTCTATAAAACGGCACGCATCATTTTTGGTGAGCACATTGCCCGTGCTTCAGGCTTAATGTACATGCATTTTCCGCTGGCACTTTTTTACAGTTCTGTTACTCAGAAAGAGGGGTTTGTTATTTTCTTTCTGATTATGATTGTATATATCATGACCCGTTCCATCAACGGCTATCAATTGAAGCCAAAACATGTCATTATACTGATATTCTCACTTTTCTCACTGTTTCTGTTCCGCACCCCTGTCGGACTCGGCTGTCTTGTCCTGGTAAGCACAGCGTTTTTAATTTATCGTTACAGAGGCAGCTACACAGCCTCCATTTTTATTGGTCTTTTCTCTGTGGGTATTTTTTTTATAGGTATGTACTACGTGGGCGAAATCGGCTATTTTATCGATCGGGCCACTGGTGCCGGCAGGGTAGGAGAGCAGCGTACTGCTGCTTTAATGGGTACAGGTGAGATTGAAATTATTGGCTTATCTATTTTTGACTTAATTGTAGCTCCTGTGTATATATTTCTGGCCGTGTTAGCACCTTTACCTGCAATGGTAGAAGTAGG
>PXEC01000020.1 GCA_003566255.1 Candidatus Peregrinibacteria bacterium
CCGAAACTTGAAGGCGGATGCCGAAATCACTGCAGAAATTGCCTTTATTCGCTGCATCTGGACAAAGAAAACCCCGGAGACAGGCAAAGTTCCTGTAAAAATCCGATGAAACCGATAAGCATCAGACAAAGCGGGAAAAAAGGATGGATGATAAATCATAAATGCGTAAAATGCGGAAAAACAATATCGAACAAAGCCGCCACCGATGACAATTTTGAAGAAATAATAAAATTGAGCCAATCACAATGAACTCGCAAGAAAGCAAAAAATTGGAAAAAGTTTTATTAAAAAAACTAAAAACACACTTGTCTGAAAACGACACAGTGGTGGCTGGCATTTCCGGCGGCCCCGACTCCACGTTCCTTTTGTATTTACTCAAAAAACTGCCGATAAAAATAATTGTGGCACACGTAAATCACTCTCTTAGAAAAGAGAGCGATGAAGAGGAGGAATTCGTCAAAAAAAACGCCTTATCAAAAAATGGAAACGATCACATTTTCCTTTCCACAAAGAGAAACATCTCTGAGATCGCAAAGAAAAGTAAAAAAGGATTGGAAGAAACCGGCCGCAAAATCAGATACGATTTTTTCAAAAAATCAGCCAAAAAATATGAAGCAAAATACATCCTCACCGCGCATCACGCAGACGACAACTTGGAAACCATAATCTCAAATTTCGTTAGGGGCGCTAATATTCGGGGGCTTTCCGGCATGAAAGAAAAATTTGAAGATTTTACTCCTCCTCTTTTACGTCCACTGCTTTCGGTATCAAAAAAACAAATAGTCTCATTTTTAAAATTCAACAAAATAAATTTTAAAACGGACAAAACAAATCGGGACATAAAATTCAAAAGAAATTTCATCAGACATGAAGTGATCCCGGTACTTGAAAAAATGAATCCGTCCCTCACGGAAACAGTCTCAAAAAACGCCGCGGAATTAAAAAAAATAGACGAATACCTTACGGAATCTGCCCAAAAATGGCTCAAAAAAAACACCATCTCAAAAAATAAAGTAGACGCAAAATCATTCCGCCTCCAAAACGAAAGCATCAAAAAAACAATTCTTATGGAGTTGCATGAAAAAGTAACCGGACACACATTGAATATCGGGAACATTCATCTAAAAGAAGTTATAGACATGATAGATAAAAACATCGGCAATAAAAGAAAAAAACTGGGCCAGCTGGTGATTGAAATAGAAAAAAACACTATAAGGTTGAAAAACCAGAAAAAAAAGTACACTATATAAACAACATGCCCACAATGCCCCAAAAACCACAACACAAAAACGGACTGCTGTATTTGCTTGTAATAGCTCTTTTCGCGGCAGCGTTTTATATGATAACCAGCGCGGGAAAAGTTCCGTCACAGGAAATAACATTCGGAAGTTTTGTTGAAAAAGTTCAAACCGAAGCGGTCAGCAAAGTCACCGTGGTGGACAACAGAATAAACGTGGAATTGATAGACGGAAGTAAACAACATTTTCACAAGGAAGCCGGCACAAGCATATATGAAATGCTGGAACGTGCTGGAATTGAAAGAGATGTAGTATTAAAACTGCCGATAGAAGTAGAAGACACGGAAGGAAGCAGATTTTGGAGGGATGTACTGATAGGATTCATTCCATTTCTCCTCATAATCGGGTTCTTCGTGTTCATGATGAGGTCAGCACAATCAAGCAGTAATCAGGCGATGTCGTTCGGGAAAAGCAAAGCAAAAATGCACGATAAAAAGAAGCAAAAACAAACCTTTGACGATGTAGCGGGCTGTGAAGAAGCAAAAGAAGAACTGGTGGAAGTTGTGGATTTCTTGAAACACCCTCAAAAATACAGATCAATAGGCGCGAAGATTCCAAAAGGCGTAATGCTTGTGGGAGCGCCCGGAACGGGAAAAACATTGCTCGCGAGAGCGGTGGCTCGAGAAGCGGACGTCCCTTTCTTCAACATTTCAGGATCCGAATTTGTGGAAATGTTCGTGGGAGTTGGAGCATCAAGAGTAAGAGATTTATTTTCAAAGGCGAAACGTAACGCACCATGCATAATTTTTATAGATGAAATAGACGCGGTGGGAAGACACCGCGGGGCCGGAATGGGAGGAGGACATGACGAACGGGAACAGACACTTAATCAAATTCTTACAGAAATGGACGGATTTGAAACGGGAACCAACGTAATAGTAATAGCTGCCACAAACAGACCGGACATTTTGGACCCGGCGTTGCTCAGACCCGGAAGATTCGACAGAAGAGTAGTTGTGGATATGCCGGATTTAAACGCAAGAGAACTTATACTAAAGGTGCATGCACGCAATAAACCCCTGGCAAAAACAGTGGACTTGAAAAAAATAGCGAAAACAACTCCCGGCTTCACAGGAGCAGACATAGAAAACTTGATGAACGAAGCCGCGATAATGGCGGCAAAGACAAGCAAGAAAACAATAGGGATGAAAGAGCTGGAAAAATCGATAGAAAAAGTGATCATGGGACCGGAAAGAAAATCCAGAGTTCTAGGAAAAAAAGAAAAAAAGATAACAGCGTACCATGAAGTTGGACACGCCATCGTTGGCCACTTGCTGCCCAACTGCGATCCCGTCCATAAAATATCAATCA
>PXEC01000175.1 GCA_003566255.1 Candidatus Peregrinibacteria bacterium
AAAAAGAAATTTGCTACTCAAAAGAGACTCCCGACCACATAGTCAAAAATCTAAAATTTTTCGTTACACCGAAGAATTCCGAGCTGAGATATGAATTTTTATCACGGGGAGAAGCTTTGAAAAAAATACTTGAACTCAAATATCCGGATAAAGATTTTTCAAGATATATAGACA
The DNA here is from genome assembly GCA_003566255.1 of Candidatus Peregrinibacteria bacterium. GTDB lineage: Bacteria > Patescibacteriota > Gracilibacteria > UBA1369 > LOWO2-01-FULL-3 > SLNK01. The sequence goes on from PXEC01000175.1 coordinate 175, forward strand.
ATTGCTTTTATGACGTCAGGCACAATCATCCGCTAAGCGGGGAAATATGTTTTGCCCACCGCGAAGGAATAATAACCGGGATCGCGGGGCATTTTTATCCGGAGAGCAGTGTAAACATATGGGGAGTTCTACAATTCTTATTCAGAATTTTCGAAATTGAGGACAAAAGTTTTGATCCCTCCATCGCTGACGAGCCGGCATTTCAGCTGATGACAAGACATCACGCGGGATTTGAAGACATGGCTAAGGCGTATTACGAAGGCCTTTTTGAAAACACGAAGAACGAAGACATATGGCCCAACCGAGCCGTATACAAAAAGGAGGCATTTCAAATAATGGAAAATTTTTTGGAGTGGATGGAAGGCAGAGAAATCCGCAATTACCGTGACAGTGACGATTTTACGTTGGACAATGAAATTTTTGTATACGAAACTTTCAAAGAATTTTATTTCGAAAAAAAGAATCCCGAAAATTTTCAAAATGTGCCGGAATTTAGAAGGGATGTAGAGGTGGTCCAGAACGGGAAAGACGTGGAACTTTATTATCCGGCGGGACCGCAAATTTACAAACATTTCCACACAATACCCTCAACTTATAAAAATGACGTAAGGGAAGTGACATTGGTTTTTGAAGACAGATTGGACGATATGTTGGAAATGGAGTTTCTGGTTGAATACAACAGAGGCAGGCCGACTGAACGCTACGGGATGATAGTGGAACCGGACCAGTTCAAGCATTTCAAAACCGATGGAAAAACTCCAATAGACGATCCGAATGTCCTTCCCAACGAAGTTCCTCCTCCAAGGACCCAAAGCCCATTCGTCACTCACATGAAAGTTTACATGGACGATGAAGATTACAAGCAAATGAACGAAAAAAGAACACTCAACGACAGATATCCCGCGTGGCTGGAAATTCACTATCCGGATGGGCAGACCCAAACAATGTCCGTGGTCATAAAAACCCGCGGGAATTCCGGACGCGGATATCTCAAATCATCATATACGATAGAGGCATTCGGGCACTTTAGCGAAAACAGGGATTTTGAAGGGGACGAATTTTTGAGAGGGAGCAATGAATTTAAACTTAGAAGTCATGTAAGCGATAAAACAGGGATAAGGGAAAAGTTGATATACAGAGGTTTCGAGCAATTGGGGTATCCATCTCCTCGTTTTTTTGAAACGACACTGGAGATAAACAACCAACCGTTCGGATTTTTCCAAGTCACTGAAGCCGTGAAAGCAAATTTCTTCAGAACAAGGGGGATAGACGTGGTAGATTATTATTATCCCCGCAACCGCAACACGGAGGAAAAATTCGCGAATCTTACATATCTGGGAGACGATGAAACAACAATGGACTTTTACAGAATAAAACAGGAGAGCAATCCTTTTCGATTGCTTGAATTTATACGAGCGTTGGACAGGGAAGACGAAAATCTTATCCACCAGATAGACACGCAAAATGTTTTTGATTACACCCTGTTCACTTACATTACAACGGCAAACGATTCTTTGGTCTATAACTACTATCTTTACCAAGACAGGGAGGATCACCTGTGGAAGATGTTTTTTTGGGATGGGGATTCGGCCTTTTATCACATTCCGAAAATGAACAAGAGTGATTTTAAAGAGTACGCCACAATAGATGAAGGAATATACAACAACCTTATACGCTACGTTTTTGAAAATCTGTCAGAAGAGCAATTCAACGAATACTACGATGATTTCATGAGAAGGTGGAAGGAGGACGTGACACTTTTGGAGCAGGTGGAATTCTATCAAAGGCACTACAGGGAATACTTCAACTACGATGATGCTTTGTGGAACGGACGATTTTTGGAGAGAAAAGATCACTTTTTCAACAAAATGAAATCGATAGAAGAAATGAAGAGAGTTGTTCGGGGAATATCATAAACGCCATGAAAATAGCCGTACTTACATCGGGAGGAGTGGACAGCTCGGTCGCCCTCAAATTGCTGAAAGAGCGAGGATGCGATCTAACCGCTTTCTATTTGAAAATATGGTTGGAAGATGATTTGAAATTCCTGGGAGCGGATTGTCCGTGGGAAGAAGATCTGCAATTTGTGCGGCAAATTTGTTCGGATAACGGTATTTCGCTAAAAATTGTACCCCTTCAGAAAGAGTATTTTGACACGGTTGTATCGTACACGATAGAAGAAGTGAAAGCCGGAAGAACGCCGAATCCCGACATCATGTGCAACAATCAGATCAAATTCAAATTGTTTTTGGAGAAAGCCGGAGAAAATTTTGATAAGGTTGCAACGGGACATTACGCGAGGGTGGAGAAAAAAGAGGGAAAATGCATCCTAAAAACCGCTCCGGACCCGATAAAAGATCAAACATATTTTCTTTCAAATCTGAGACAGGAACAGCTGACAAAACTTATTTTCCCGATAGGTGATCTGA
>PXEC01000003.1 GCA_003566255.1 Candidatus Peregrinibacteria bacterium
AATCCTCTCAACTTCAGAAACAGCCTTATTTATTTCACCCCATTTATTTTCGACTTCATAATCACATTCACCGGACAACGCGATCTCCTTTTGCGCGCTTTCCATTCGCCTTTTCAACTCCTCATCGGAAATTTTACCGCGCCTCAAAATCCGCCCTTTCAAATCCTCCGGATCAACAACCTTCATAAAAATAGAAACAAGATTTTCCGCGGGAATAATATCCCGTATCGAATGAAACCCCTGAATATCGACTTCACGCACAATAACCGCCCCGCGCCTCAAAGGCTCCATAATATCCTCTTTATAAGTCCCATAATAATTATCGGAGTGCACAACCGCATATTCCAAAAAATCACCCGCGTCAATCATCTGCTTAAAAGTTTCCTTATCAACATGATGATAAACTTCCCCTTCCGTCTCTCCTTTCCTAAGTTCTCTAGTAGTGTAAGAAACAGGATAAACAAACCCCGGATATTTCTTCCTAATCTCACTTATAACAGTTCCCTTGCCGGATCCGGACGGACCAACAATCAAAAACAATTTTCCAACCAATTCTCCGTTCCGCGCACTTGCCATAATCTCAAAGATATGTTATTATGTTGCAATTTGATGATCCCTCCGATTATATAACATGAGCATTGAAAAATAAACCCACGTCTGATATAATTGTCCGAATACTCTCGTTCCTTAAAAATATATTTCCCCGCCCCTCCCAGGAAAGGTCTTGGCGAAAAGTGGGGTATAGCGGCACCCGATCATAGTATCCCACATATTATAGGTCGGGAGCCGCTACTCCCTACTTTTCGATGGCAATCCCAACCATTGCCACCGCAAAGTTCCCTCACACTTAAAGAAACGAGGGATCAAAAAAAACAAAAACAAACGGAAAAAAAATAACCGTATTCTCCCTCCGGGGAGAAAAAAACACAAAAACAAAACAAAAAAAACGAACGGTAGGGAAATTGCTCCGCTAACCCGGAGTACACCGAGAGACAAAAACGGTTGGCGTCTCTCAACCACCGCTCATCACAGCATTTTTCTCGGCACACATTCGTGTAGCCATGAGAAAATCTGTAGAAAGAGCGATACGTTGGGGCATCTGCTCCACCTCTGGATATCTCCTCATTACCAGGACCTCCAAGTGAAATTGATCAGGTGCCCCTTACTTTTAAATTAAAACGGCAGATCGTCTATCTTTACGTCCCCTTCGCTTTTGGCGGCGGGTCTTTTTTCTGAATCCTCTTCAGGTGAATCTATTCCGGCCGCTTCCCTATCGCTAAAAGATTCTCCTGTCGCGGCGCCTTTGCTATCCAGCATTATCATATTTTCAGCAACGATTTCAGTTCGATATCGCTTCACTCCGTCTTCCCCTTCCCAATCACGCGTCTGCAACCTTCCCTCAACAAAAACCTTTCTTCCGCTTTTTAGGTACTGTCCGCAGATCTCCGCCAACTTTCTCCAAGCGACTATATTATGAAATTCAGCCTTGTTTTGCTTTTGCCCGGATTGATCTGTCCATACTAGATTTGTCGCAACTGAAAACGTTGTAACCACCTGTCCTCCGGGGATCTGTTTCATCTCCGGATCACGAGTCAAATTCCCAATCAGTTGTACCCTGTTAAGTGACATTGCCATATTGTTTTGGTTATATTCTAATTCTGACCGCAGATTACACCCGTACACAAGCCGACTCAATCACATTTCCCACGATTCCCTTGCAATTTACCCAATAGTCTTGCAAAACTTTAGTCATGAATTTATTTGCGTTTGAATTGGGCCGACAAAAGGACTTGTGCTTCGCTGAACTTGTTGCGGTTCTGGGCGAAAAATCGCTTTTTGAACGAAATCTGGACACTGCGATTTTCAGGCTGGACAAAGTAATTCCACAAGAATTGCAGGACAGATTGGGAGGAACGATAAAAATCGTGGAGATTTTCGATGAAATAGATGCGGGAGACAAAAAACAACTACACAACGATATAGAAAAAAACTTTACCCGATGCATAAAAGACGAATTCACGGGGGCATCGGGCAAAATTCCTTTCTCCGTTAGCACTCTGAGCTTCTACAATCAGAGAGACATCGATATAAAAAGACTTCTTACATCATCAAAGAAAACTCTAAAATCCCTGGGGTTGAATAGTCGATTCGTAAATAAAAACTTCAGAAACACAAAACCATCCACAATTTACAAAGCGAAAGTGGTACAAAAAGGGATAGATCTGAATGTTATAAAAGGTGAAAAAAAGATTTTTCTGGGCAAGACAATTGCGGTCCAGGACATAGACAGCTACACAAAAAGAGATTTTGATAAGCCGGGAAGAGACGCGAAAGTAGGCATGCTTCCGCCAAAACTCGCGCAAATAATGATAAATCTGGCCGGCCCCTCAAAAACAATTTACGATCCTTTCTGCGGAACGGGTACAGTTCTAACGGAAGGGATTCTTATGGGCAAAAATGTAATAGGTTCGGATATGGACGAAAGAATGGTGGAATATTCCCGAAAAAATTGCGACTGGCTAACAAAAGAATTCGCCGCCAAGCTCCCCCGCGGCTCCGCGGCAAGCC
>PXEC01000052.1 GCA_003566255.1 Candidatus Peregrinibacteria bacterium
GTCTTCCGGAAGAATGACCTTAACCTCAAAGACTTCATAAATATACTTGTCCTGGTTGTGATAAATGACAAGTCTATCTCCCACCACGACATCGTGCAGTAACGCGAATACATCCTTGAACCTTCCCGAATCCCACGGGAAATATGAACTGTGCCCTGTAATAACGGTATTCCCCGTTTGCCCCGGGTTACTTGTCCCCGGATAATATATCACCCCGTCGCGCAGGGCCCTTTGCATGTCTCTTTCGAGAGCCACCCAATCCCTTTCTATCAAACTTTCACTGCTTACGCTTACTATCGGGATATTCTGGTCTATTCTAGGGATTATTATCCGGTTGCCCATGGGCGCGATCTCTATGTCCAGCTTTGGTATTTGTCTCCTTTGAAGTTCCGGATCCATGCTGGTAGCCATAACCTCTCTTTTGTATACCAGCTTTTCCATATCCGCAAATCCGGCCAGCGGGCTTTCTCTTTCTATTCCAACCAGATTATAAAATTTTGATTTCCCTATTTTATAATAGGCGGACCAGTTGAGAGCAAAAAAACCTATGGCAAGGATTATAAGGCTGGCCGTCAGTTGCTTTCCCGCGTCTTTAAGGATGGATTTTACTGTCCTCCTTTCTTTTTCAGGTTCCTCGCTTGCTATATGTAGCTTGAAAGTGCTTTTTTCGTTGTCCATTTCTTTTATTGTTTTCTGTGTATTATAGACTTTTTTCCCCTCTTTTTCAATGCGACTTATTCTAAACCGCAAAGCGGCGAGTGGGCGCGGGCCCCCCGCGCCCTTGCCGAATACGCGCTCTTACTTATTTTGATTTGCCATGCTATATAATTATGTGGGATAATTCAGTACACTTTTAAGCGCGTTTGTAATGAAAAATCCTTACAAAGAATATTTCGACATCGATGCCATTTCCAAAAAAGTCAAGGAGTATCTCCCCTCGTTTGATAAAGATAAATTCATCAAAGCCTTTGAATTCGCCGCCGAGGCACATGAGGGACAATTTCGCAAAGACAAAAAAACTCCCTATATCGAACATCCGGTGAGAGTCGTTGAAATACTCACGGACTTCCACGCCGATGAGGACACTCTAATCAGCACTATTCTCCACGATGTTCCTGAAGATACCAGATACAGCATAGAAGACGTTAAGGATATTTTCGGTGAAAAAGTCGCTTTCTTGGTGGACGGGATAACAAAACTTTCAGAAGTCTACTATAAACACAGCATGTCGGAGCACCAAGTCAGTAATCTCAAAAAGCTTTTTCTTCACAGCTCCGAGGACCTGCGTGTTATTTTAATTAAGCTGGCGGACAGGCTTCACAATATGAGAACTCTGGGAAACATCCCTCTTAAAGAAAAACGCATGCGCATAGCCCGGGAAACCTTGGAAATTTACGCGCCGATTGCGAATTTGCTTGGAATACAGGAGTTAAAACACCAGCTTGAGGATCTTTGCTTTGAACATCTTTTTCCCACCGAGTATCAACAAGTTTACCAAAGGCGCAAAAGCGGGCTTAGCACCAGAAAGGCGGCCGCGTCCAAATTCATAGAAATTCTCCAAAATGAATGCAAAAATCAAAAACTGAAAGCCGATATATTTGATCGCAAAAAAAACCTTTATACCATTTACAGAAAAATACGCTCTCAGGGAGCTGATCTGGGTAGCGTTGATAACAGAGTCAGCTTGAGAGTCGTGGTTAAAAAAGTTGATGATTGTTACAAGGCGTTGGGTATAGTCCATAGTAAGTTCAGGCCAAAGAATGATCGCTTCCGTGATTATATCGCCATGCCCAAGGCTAATGGCTATAGAAGCCTTCACACAACCGTTTTTGGTCCTGATGGACTCCTCACCGAGGTCCAAATAAGAACCGAGGAGATGAATCTGGACTCAAATTACGGAGTAGCCGCCGGTTTTTTTATAGACAATAAAATAGCTACCGGACACCAAAGAGTTGCGTGGGTTAAGCGGATTCTGGAAGCAGAAAAATCCGGATCAAAATCAGACGATTTTCTCGGGAGTTTAAAATTGGATATTTTCCAAGAAAGAATCATCGTCTTCACGCCAAAGGGGAAACCGATAGATCTTCCCAGGGAAGCGAGTGTCCTTGACTTTGCATACGCGGTTCACAGTGAAATCGGTCATCACGCCGTGGGCGCGAATATCAACGGCAGAAACAAAAATATAAACGCTGTACTTCGCACGGGGGATGTTGTGGACGTCGTCACGTCGTATAAAGCCACTCCCGATCTTTCGTGGCTTTCTTTTGTAAGGACGAATCTTGCCCGGGATAAAATATTGAACTATCTCAAGAGAGTAAGTAATGATAAAAAAATAAGGGAGGGTGAAAAAATTCTACAGAAGGAGTTCGACATATTAGGATTGGGGCTTTTTCGTAATACAAGCTTTAAGCGATTAAACTCCTGCGTTGGAAAAATGTTCGGCTACGGATTTGATAATGTTGATTCTTTGCTTAAGGCTGTTGGCGTCGGCGATGTCCGGGCAACCGATGTTGCAAAAGCCCTCAAGAGTCACCATTCTCAAGGAAGAGCCGACAAAAAAA
>PXEC01000058.1 GCA_003566255.1 Candidatus Peregrinibacteria bacterium
AAATGGCTAAAATTTACGACAACAAGTATGAGTTTATTGAAGAGATAGGCCAAGGCGGTTTTGGACGTGTATTTAAAGCTAAAGAGAAAATCTCCAATCGGTTTGTAGCAATAAAAGAGTTAAAAGACGCCGATCTTGAAAAACAAAAGTTCATTATTCACGAGTTAAAAACGATATCTCAATTTCATAGAGAACGTATCGTCGCTTATTTTAATCATTTTCATGAAGGTGGGAGGTTATTCCTGGTAATGGAGTACTGCCTAAAAGGAAACTTAAGAGAGTACACAAAAATTCAAAAGCTTCCACCTCAATCAGTTGTCAGTATCATTGAGTCAATCGCCCGAGAGTTTCATTTTATTCATTCAAAAAAAGTAATTCACAGGGACATTAAACCCGATAACTTGCTTATCTCTGATACAAATCAGGTTAAAATTGCAGATTTTGGTATAGCAAATATGCTTAATGGAACCACAGCATATATGAGCCCGGAAGCCCTTAGCTACGATAGTAAATATTTTAACGACCCAAGAATAGATATATATGCATTAGGTGTAACAATGCTTGAGCTCTTGACTGGCAAAAATCCATTCTTTTATCGTTCAAAGGCTCAAATTTTTGAGCTTCATGATAAAGGAGAATTTTCAATAGAAAACTTATCTCAGTGGCAACAAGAAATAATTATAAAAGCGATACACAAGGTGCCGGAGTTGCGGTTTCAAACAATGAATGAGTTTGCAGAAGCTATATCAGCAAGGCATACACCCTTTGTTTTAAATTTTGACATCTTAAAAGCCGGTGAAATTGCGGCCAAAGCTGAAGCCTTATTGGGGAAGAAAAAATGGATTAAAACAATTGGGCTGCTTGATCATGGTGAAAAGAAATACCCAAACAGTATAAAAATTGCCAAACTTAAAGCTGACTATTATTTAAGAACCAATAAAGTAGAGTTAGCGCGAAATTATTATGAAAAAGCTTTCAAGTTAAATAGCAGAATTAACATCCAAAAAGAACTTGGTTCTATTTATTTGGAAGAAAAAGAGTATCCAAGAGCAATTTCAATGCTGAGTGATCACCTTTACAAAGAACCGGCTGATCTTGAGGCGTATAATCTGCTGTTAAAAAGCTATTATGAGACAGGCAGATATGAAGCGGGAATGGATTTAGCTGAGATGATTTTGCAAGAATATTCAGGTCACCCATGTTTTTGTAACAATCACCTGATTTGCAATATCATGCAAGGTAAAGGGTCTGAACTAACAAGAAACACATTTGAGTATAGCACTGACAATCCATTTGTGCATTACAATCTTGATCTATTTACTGAAAAAAAGTTGTCTCACAATTATTTAGGAAGTCCGCCAATCAAATCAAAACTACTATTTATGGATTATAGATTTGAAAATATTTGTGCTGGGGACTTGCAACTAGTTGATCATGATGTTGCTGAACTGACAACAGATTTAGAGGAATGCTACATTATATCGATTGGTAGAAAGAGTTATATGCAAAACAAAATTCAGGTATCAGATTCGACCTCTATCAGTAGACGTCATTGTGTAATTATTAATCAGAAGGATGATTACTGGTTAATTGATTTAGGAAGCACTGGCACATATTTGAATTCAGAAAGGATAGATGGTATAGCTCAGCTAATAGGAGTGAATGAAATAAAAGTTGGTAATATAAACATTCAAATAACTACTGATAAAGAAAAGCTGATTTAAAAATCTTGTCTGACATTGAATTCTTCCAATTTTACTTACTTGCCAAATCAATTTGAATACATAATAGAATATTGACTCATTATGGAAACGACGGCTACCCTCTTAACGAAAATAGAAAACAAAGAAATCGTACTGCCGGAATTCCAGCGGGAATTCACCTGGAAACGGAAACAGACGCTGGAACTTGTTGATTCATTACTAAAAGAGTATCCGATTGGGTCACTACTTCTCTGGAAAACCAAGGAAGTTCCGGCACTAAAGAATATGCCGGATTTTGTACCGGATGGGCGCGTGGAAGTTCTCCTGGACGGACAGCAGAGATTGACGGCTTTATATCTGCTAATTAAAGGAAAAATCCCGCCATACTATTCTGAGAAAGACATTGAAGATGGAAAAGATCCCCGAAATTTGTACTTCAATCTGGAATCAAGGGCACTTGGGTATTATAAGGCCATGGAAATGGGGAATAATCCAAGATGGGTTAGTGTAAATGATTGTTTTGCAAATAATAAAATTGAGGTTGACAAAATAGCTGAAGAGATTGCGGAGGATGATTCACAGAAGTTTAATCTCTATGTGGCACTGAATAAAAACTATGAGGCATTGCGAGGGATTTCAGAAAAAAATCATTCGCTGATCTACGTGAAAGAAGATTCAAATCTGAAGCACGCCTTAACGGTATTCGACAGGGTCAATAGTAACGGTACTCCTTTGGGTGAAGCGGATATTGCATTGGCTCACATGTGTAGCCACTGGGCAGATACCAGAAGAATATTCAAGGAAAAATTAAAAGAGCTGGACACGCATGGATTCTCATTTGATTTAACTTTTCT
>PXEC01000060.1 GCA_003566255.1 Candidatus Peregrinibacteria bacterium
AAAATACGGCAAGGTAATCTGCAACCCGCCATACGGTGAACGCTCAGGTGAGCTTTTGGAAGCTGAGAATCTCTACAGAAGCCTCGGAAAATCATTTAAAAAACTAAACACCTGGTCTTTCTATATTTTAACGTCCCATGAAGGCTTTGAAAAAATCTTCGGAAAAAAAGCAGATAAAAGGAGCAAGCTATATAACGGCAATATTATGGTGAATTATTATCAGTACTACCGCCCCGGTCCGGTGCGCCGCAGCTCATAGTAGCTAACAGGCAGAAGATTATCTTACGAAGTTTCCTTCTTCCCAGCGCCCCCTTACGGTGGTTCCGTCAACATCACGCCAGGCGCCTCTGCCGTGTATCTGTCCGTCCTGCCAGTTACCGGAAAAGAAGCTTCCGTCAGGCCAGCTCATACTTCCCTGACCGTTAGCACTGCCGTCACTGAAACTGCCCCTGTATTCTCTTCCGTCGGGCCAAAGATAAGAACCGTTTCCGTTAGCAAGGCCTTCAGACCAACCACCGGTGTAATCGCTACCGTCTTCAAATCTCATACTTCCGAGACCTTCGGCTCTTCCGTTTTCCCAGCGTCCTTCATAAACCTGGGCAGGCACACCGTTCTCAAACTGGGTAAAAGATCCCCGGCCGTGGATTCTGCCGTCACGCCAGGGGCCGATATATTCTCTGCCATCGGGCCAACTTATACGGCCCTGACCTTCTATAATGCCTTCTTTCCAGTCTCCTGTATACTCTCTTCCGTCAGGCCAGGAATAAGTACCTCTGCCGTCGCGGCGGTCATCTTTCCAGTTACCAAGATAAACTCCGCCGTCAGGCCACTGCATAAGACCTTCGTCTCCGTTACGAACTTCCAACTGCCCGTTATCCGGCAGAAAATTATTGAGAATCATCGTCCAACCCTCGTAACGACCACCCCTTTCAGGATGATTAGCTATTACATAATTCGGGTCATTCTGAATTACTATGTCGTTTTCCGGGTTTATCATATTTCTGCTGATGGTTATTTCACTGAGATAAAGGCCCCTTCGCTCTTCATGTTCAGCAGCTGTCTCAAGTTGCAGCCCCAGACTTGTTACCCTTTCTCTCTGGTTGTCGTCAATTATGTTGCGCTCAACGGGCATATCTGTGGCACTGATTTTTGAATCTTTGCTTCTGTCAAGCCAGTACCATGCCTGGTTACTTACATTGACGCCTATGGATGAGAGCTTGTCGGATCCACCGGCTTCATAGGATGCTACAGTATAGTCTCTTACCTGCCAACCGTTAACTAATATATCAAAGCGATTACGCTTATCGGTATTATAATGACGGTGGTTTTCCGCTCCCCAGACTTCGCCGTTACCGGTAACAGGCAGCGGTACTTCAGGCCCTTCATCGGCTTCAAGAAGTAGCTCTTCTTCGAAGTCTAATTCAGCATCAACGTTTACTACTGTCTCGGGGCCCGGTAGGTTTTCCGGTAGCTCGTCTCCTACACCGGGTGCATCGGGGTCATCGTCGTAAGGAAAATGTTCTTCAAAGGGCAGCCATTGCAAAATATTTAAGTAATCTCTCCCGACAAACTCATCGTCGGGGTCGGTTATGTCAACTGTAAAGGGCGGCCTGACTTCGGGTCCGCTGTAATACTGCTGGCCCCTTACAGGCTCGGTTACCTCAGGAGGTTCTTCTATGCAACCGCTTAGAAGAAAGAGAGATATTAACGATAATAAAAAAAGCTTCTTAGCCATAGCGTCTCATTTCCTTTAAATTTTCGTTACCGGAAAAAAACAAATAAAAATTGTCTCCGTGATATATTGCTGCATCCGGTTTCCTTCTTATCTTATTAATATCGGATGAAGGCCCGGATTATAAAGCCATTGATATCAAAAACAAAAAAATTTACTCAAAAAAATTAACAAATCTACAAAAACTGTTGCTGTTGAATACTATATATTAAAATGTTATACTAAGGATTGCTAAAAAACAAGGTATTACTAATGAAGTTCGACTTTGTGGAGAGATGGCTGAGTGGACGAAGGCGCTCGCCTGGAAAGCGAGTAACGGTGAAGAGCCGTTCGAGGGTTCGAATCCCTCTCTCTCCGCCATTTTATTTTTAGGCCGTGCTAGACGGGAAGGTAGCGGTGTCCTGAACCCGCAATCCGCTATAGCGGGGTTGAATCCCTGTCCCCGGCCTTTTGTTTTCAGGGCTGCTTCAGGTAAGTGGTGACGAAGGTTTGGTCCTGTGCGGCGTAAGCCTGTGAACCCCGTCAGATCCGGAAGGAAGCAGCGGTAAGCAGGTCATTACGGGTGCCACAGGGTAGCCGGACCGGAGCTAACTGCCTGAATAACGCCTGGGGGCGGAGGTCAAAGGCAGGTGCACGGCCTAAATATATTATAACTATTATATAATAATTGTTTCCCTGACCGGTTTCCCTTACCGGCAAGTCTGCCCCGGTGGAATACAGGAGGAAAAAGTTAAGTGTCTTACCGTAGCTTATACCGAAAATGGCGTCCCCTAAAATTTAACGATCTTGTAGGCCAGGATCATATAACTAAAACCCTGAAA
>PXEC01000078.1 GCA_003566255.1 Candidatus Peregrinibacteria bacterium
AGCCGCCACAAACACAAGTACTGCCACCATTATTACCACAAACATCCCGGCAAAAATCCTCTTTTTGTTTTCGCGAAGGACGTTCAGGATCTTCCGCGGGAATCCTTTTTTTTGCTTTGTCTCCTGTTTTTTTGGCGTCTGTTGTTTTTTGGGGGCTCCCTGTTTCTTGGATGTCTGTTGTTTTTTGGGCGCTCCCTGCTTCTTGGTTTTTTTCTGCTTCTTTGAAGAAGGTTTTTCCGTTTTTTCGGCCGTTGCCTGTGCCTTCGCCTTTTCAGCTGCTTCTCTTTTGATTTCTTTCTTGGATTTCTTCTTGAACGGTCTTTTCTTCTTTAATTCCTTTTCTTCCTTTTCCTTAGCCAGTTCCCTTGCCAGCTTCTTGGTGTTTGATTTTTTTCCCATGCGCCTATATTCCCATATATCCCTTGTAAGGAAAAGTGATTTTTCGTAGAATTGACTGGCATTTAATCTTATTTTTATGGTCGCGGATGAATTGAGGAGGTTGTACATTGATTTTTTTGTTAAGAATCACGGGCATAAAGAAGTTTGCGGAGCGTCTCTTTTGCCGGAGAACGACCCAACGGTTCTTTTTACAACCGCCGGGATGCACCCGCTTGTTCCCTTTTTGCTGGGAGAGGTACATCCTTCCGGGAAGCGTCTTGTGAATGTCCAGAAATGTATAAGGACCGGGGATATTGATGAGGTTGGGGATGAAAGCCATCTCACTTTTTTGGAAATGCTGGGGAATTGGTCTCTTGGCGATTACTTTAAGGAGGGATCCATAAAAATGAGTTTCGAATTTTTGACTAAGAGCAGGGAGGACGGAGGTCTGGGGATGCCGATGTCCAAGCTTGCGGTTTCTTGTTTTGAAGGTGATGATGATGCTCCGAGGGATGATAAGTCCGCGGAGATATGGAAAAGTTTGGGAGTGCCGGAAAAGAGAATAGCTTTTTTGCCGAAGAAGGATAACTGGTGGGGGCCCGCGGGTCAGACTGGGCCGTGCGGACCGGATACGGAAATTTTTTATTGGACGGGAAGCGGCGATGCTCCGGAGACTTTTGATCCGGACGATGAAAACTGGCTTGAGATCTGGAACAATGTTTTTATGGAGTATAACAAGACTCCGGACGGAAAATACGAACCTCTGGATCAGAAAAATGTTGATACGGGAATGGGATTGGAGAGGGTGATAGCAGTTATGAACGGAGTAAAAACCCCTTATGAAACAAGTCTTTTTACAGATGCGATTGATGAAATCCGTTTATTGGGCGGATATTCAGAGCCGAACGGAGAGATGATAAAATCCGAGAGGATTGTCGCGGACCATATGCGCGCCGCAACTTTTCTTTTGGGAGACCGTCAGGGCGTTACTCCTTCAAATACGGATCAGGGGTATGTTTTGAGGAGGCTGATAAGGCGCGCGATTATGCACGGCAGGAAGCTTGGGATAGAGGAGGATTTTGCAAGAAAGCTTGCCGGCATTTATGTTAAAAATTATGGCGGTTACTATCTTGAGTTATCGGATAATCAGGAGAAAATTTTTGAGGAGATCACGAAAGAGGAAGAGAGGTTCAGGAAGACTTTGAACAGAGGGCTTTCGGTTTTGAGGAAGGAAATGGACAAAAACGAAGGGCGAAAATCCGAGGGCGTTCATGTTTTTGATGAATGTTTTTGTTTCGATATGTTCGCAACTTACGGATTCCCCATTGAGATGACTTTGGAGGAACTTGAAGCCGAAGGTTGGGTAAAAAATGAGACCGAAAAGGAAAAACTTTTGAAAGATTTTGAGAAAAATTTCAAAAAACATCAGGAACTTTCAAGGTCCGGGGCGGAACAAAAGTTTGCAGGAGGAATGGCGGATAACAGTGAAGAAGTCACAAGATTGCATACCGCCACGCATCTTCTTCATCAGGCTTTGCGGGAAGTTTTGGGACCTCATGTTGAACAAAGGGGATCGAATATAACTTTTGAGAGATTGCGTTTTGATTTTACTCATCCGGAAAAAATGACCGATGACGAGAAGGCCAAAGTTGAAGAGCTTGTTAATTCCCAAATAAAAGCTTCTTTGCCGGTCAAGTATGAAGAGATGAGTGTTGAAGAAGCGAAAGCCAGAGGAGCGATAGGTCTTTTTGAGGCGAAATACGGCGAAAAAGTAAAAGTCTATGTTATTGGGGATCCTGAAAAAGATATTGTTTTCAGTACGGAAATTTGCGGAGGCCCCCATGTCACAAATACTTCTGAGTTGGGGGCATTCAAAATAAAAAAAGAAGAGAGTTCTTCCGCCGGAGTAAGAAGGATAAAAGCAATCCTCCAATAAATGGGGTCAGGTACAATTTTGGACGTGCCGTTTTTAGCTACGTTTAGCCGCGAAAATGGGGTCAGGTACCTTTTCCGCGGAAACGGAATCCTCGCCCTTGAGGATCCAGACCTCCGGATGGGTTATTTTTACTGGAACTATTTTACCTAAAAGATTTTTCTTCGACTGAAATTGAACAGTTTTGTAATGTTCGCTCCGCCCGATGCAAATATCTCCGTTTTGTTCTTCAAC
>PXEC01000089.1 GCA_003566255.1 Candidatus Peregrinibacteria bacterium
CTCGCCCTTGCCGCCGGTCAAGGCATAGAGGAATCCGGACGCGCGCTTGAACGCGGACTCACCTGGCTGAAGACCATGGCCAGCGAGCAGGGACAGTTCGGATACAGGAATGTCGCGGACAGGTCCGATCATGCTGCGCTCACGGCGATGGGCGCGCACTGTCTGTTCAACGCGGCCGGATTCCAGTCAAACGCCGATCCGCACGGACGCGCTCTGGCACGGCGCGCCTTGCATCGCGTGGCCGAGGAAACCGATGCCGCGAATTTGGATTTCTACCGATCCTACTTTATTGCCTCCGCTCTGAAATCCAGCGAAGACCCGGACCATCGGCAGCAACTGGCCCGTCTGCAAAACCGACTGGCCCGCGAGCGTCAGACGGGAACCCCGCATGCTGGCTCATGGATTCCAGCCGACCAGTGGAGCGATGTCGGCGGACGGCTTTACGCCACGACCCTGGCGGCCATGATGCTGGAAGAGGGGCCTTGATCCGGCTCAGCCATGCAGAAGCGCCAGACCCCAGGCGACCAGAAAGACCACAGCGGTCAGTCCGGTCAGCATCCACTGTCCGGCTCGCGACACACGAGGCATGCGACGCATCGAACAGGGCACGGCAAACAGAACCCCGAAGACAAACCCCAACCCGTGCGCGGCCAGATCGCTTTGCGGTCCGGTTCCGAGGATACCCAGCAAAGCCAGACCGGCCATCAGCGGAACCCAAACGTTTCTCCATGCGGTGGCACGCTGACGAAAGCCTCGCCACTGTCCAGCGGTTTGCCAGGCAACCATGACTCCGAGCGCCGCAAAGCACAGGGTGGACGCGCCGACGCTCACGCGCGACTCAGATGCCGCGTAAGCGGCCGCCATATTCCCGGAAAACCCTGCCAGCGTGAGCACCAGCAATCCGGTCCCATGCCCTAGGGCATGAAAAACCGCTTGGCCAGCCGCGAACAAGAACATCATGTTGCCGAGCAGGTGCGGCCATCCGGCGTGCAGCGTTAAGGCAGTCACGGCCCGCCACCATTCGCCGTCCACGATACGCCCGGAATGCGCGCCTGCCGCCGCCAGTGCCGGATGGGCAGCGGTGTAGGGTCCAAGCCAGAGATAGATTAAAAACAGGGCATGGGCGCACCAGAAGGCCATCCAGAGGTGCATGCGTCCGGCAGGGGAAGGACGCGCGGCAGCTTGGGGCGCGGACGCGTTGCGCTCGCTTTCATAGGCACCCAGCTCCCATTCCGCCGCGGTTGACTGCGCAAGCGGAACATGGAGACGCCACGCGCCCGCCTCGCGCGACAACCGATAGGAACAGCCGGTCGCGCTGAGCACGGTAATCCACTCAAGGGCCTGCGTCGCGTCGGCAGGCGCGAAAACCACGTGTGGTCCGGGATCGACGGGATCGATCATCGTCCGTCTCCGCCGGCACGACTACTTGATCGTGGCTCGAGTGACCTTGCACAAGGTTTTCCACATAACTTCTGGCTCCTTGGCCGCCAAAAGTGCCTTGCGGGTTTCGGCATGCATGAACGACTCCATCAGTCCGGCCAGAAGCCGGAGGTAAAAGGCACTGGCGGCCGTCGGAATCGCCATAAAAAACACAATGCGGGTGAGTCCGCGGGACTGCGATTCCCAGTCGATCCCCTTGCGATGCAGTCCGCAGGCGAGGGTGAGTCCGCCACCTTCAACCCCGCGCGCATGCGGAATGGCCAGTCCGTGATCCACGCCGGTGCTAAGAATGACTTCGCGGCGCAAGGCCATTTCAAGCAGCTTAGAGCTACTGTCGACAAACCCCTCGCGCTCCATCTTGTCGGTCAGCTCGCGAATCGCCTGCTCCTTGGTTTTGGCCTCAAGCCGGGGAATCATGAGTGTCTCCGAGGAAAACCGCGAAATCCCTGCCTTGCGCGGCGCGGTACGCCGCGGCTTGATCCCTACCCATTTAGGTGCGGATTGCGGATAATACAGCAGCCGGGCGCAATTCGGACAACTATGCACGGCCTTGGCCATGCGCACAGCCTGGACCAGACTGATGGGCAGTTTCATGTTGCAGATGGCGCACATGCCATCGTTGACCGGCGACATGACCACCAGATCTTTCTTGTGCAATTTAATGAACTGCTCGCGAACCGAGGGCGGAAGCTGCTGCGTCATGCGGGAGATCGACTCGTTGAGCTGCTGCAGGTGTCCGCCCTTGCGCGGCGCAATTTTCTGCTCGTCGCGAATCAAGGCCAGTTCCTGCAATTGAATCAAGTGATTTACCAACGGGTGCATGGATCCTCCGATAAAACAAAAATGCGTTTATAATAAGATCTTTCCAAGGCCGAAAAAAGGCTACATACCTTAGAACGATAATGATCCTATCGCGCATGCACAGGCATGTCAAGCATAACGCAAATCAGTCTTTGGGATTGGGTGCAGGACAGGAAAGTTACCGTCCCCGCTCCTAATCGCACTCGCTAGCTCGCAGATCTTCCCTGCGGCACAATCATTCGCCAATCTTAATCGCACTCGCTAGCTCGCAGA
>PXEC01000023.1 GCA_003566255.1 Candidatus Peregrinibacteria bacterium
AAAAGCTGAAAAACTGGACGCTCAAAGACATTGAAAAAACATTGCTTGAATCGGTTGAAGCCCTGGAAGTGAAAAACGGACAAGTTTTCTGGCCGTTAAGAGCGGCCTTAAGCGGATTGCAATTTTCTCCCGGAGTATTCGAAATCGCTTGGGTCCTGGGAAAAGAAGAAACATTAACAAGAATTAAAAAAGCACATGAAATTCTCTGACATAAGAAGCGCGGTAAAGCACCTTTTGAAAGAAACAAAATGCTTACAGTGCAAAAAAAAATACGGACTTGAAGACGTTAGCATAATAGCTACAACTCAAAACGAAGGAATGTTTGAACTGACCTGCGGAGAATGCCAAACATCAACAATTATAACGATGTCTAAATTCAATAAAGGTGAAAGAATGCACAAATCAATCTCAGAAGACGAAGTGCTGGACATCAAAAATTTCTTGAACAGATTTGACGGCAATTTCAAAAAACTTTTTATCGATAAAAAATGAAAAAACTAATTTTACTCCTGAGTGTTGTGATCGTCTTTAGCGCCTGCGAAGCATTAAAGGACGAAACGGCATCTTTGGTCGATGACGCCAAAACTTCGGCTGAAAAAACAATGGAGGAAGCCGAAAGGCTCAAAGACAAAGCAACGGAAACGAAAGAGCTTTTGGACAGCGCATCGGAAAAAATAGATGACACTCGAGATAAAATCAGAGAATCAATATAATGGGAAGTCTCAAGTGCCAGTTCCATATACATGTCAAAGGGGACCC
Organism: Candidatus Peregrinibacteria bacterium; assembly: GCA_003566255.1. Classification (GTDB taxonomy): domain Bacteria; phylum Patescibacteriota; class Gracilibacteria; order UBA1369; family LOWO2-01-FULL-3; genus SLNK01. The sequence continues at coordinate 760 of PXEC01000023.1, forward strand.
CGCTGACAATGTTTCGTATGATGCAAAAAAACTCATAGATGAAGCCGCCCGTCTTAACTATGACGTAATCGCGATAACTTGCCATCGCGAAATAGTTTTTGATGAAGAATGGAGAAAATACGCGGCGGAAAAGGGAGTACTGCTTCTCCCCGGCATAGAATTCGAAATCGATAAAAAACATATTCTCTGCATCAACGCGCACGAAGACATAAATAAAGTGAATAATTTTGAAGATTTAAAAAAATATAAAAAAGCCCATCCCTTATCCTTAATAATAGCTCCACATCCGTTCTTCCCGGGGAAAACAACCTTGAAAGATAACCTCGAAAAAAACATCGAACTCATAGATGCGATAGAAATATCTTGGGCGTACACAAAAAAAATAGATTTCAACCGCAAAGCCGCCGAAGTCGCGGAAAAACACAAAAAAACTTTGATAGCCACAGCTGACTGCCATTTGCTGGGTCAACTCCAAACCGGCGGACACTGCTTAATAGAGGCAAACCCGGAAATATCTTCAATAATTCAAGCAATCGATCAAAACAAAATAAAAAGTGTTCACACACCCACAACTATTCCAAAAATTATAAAATATTTCATACAAAACGGCTGGCAGGACCTGAAAGAAATCACCAGAAAGCTTTGCTAATAACCGCAGCGACCTCTATAATCAAAGCGATTGCTTTCCTCATCCAACATATGTATCGGTTCATAAGAAAAATAGAAGCCATCGCGCGTAAGGACCCCAAAAAAATCGTTTTTCCCGAAGGCGAAGAAGAACGAATTTTGCAAGCGGTCGAACAAATTCTAAAATTGAAGATTGCCCACCCGATACTTTTGGGAAATTCGGTTTCAATAAAAAACAAAGCCAAAAAACTAAAGCTCAAGATAGATTGGAGCAAAGTGCAAATAATCGATCATAAAAAATCGAAACTTCGTGAGGAATTTGCGGATGAACTTTACAAAATTCGAAAAATAAAAGGCCTCAAAAAAGCCGAAGCAAAAGAAATGATTAAAGACATAAATTATTTCGGCACGATGATGGTCCAAAAAAATTATGCCCACGGAATGATAAACGGGACAACCGTTCCGACGGAAACAGCAATCCGGCCCGCACTTCAAATAATAGGGACCAAAAGAAAGTTTTATAAAATTTCCGGAGTGTTTTTTATGAGTCTGGAAAACAGAGTCCTCCTATTCGCTGACAGCGCGATAACAATAAACCCAAACTCTCATGACCTCGCTAACATCGCGATAGATACAGCTGAAACAGCTCAAATGTTCGGAATAAAACCCAAAATCGCGATGCTTTCGTTTTCAACAAAAGGATCAGCCAAACATCCGAAAGTGGATAAAGTTAAAGAAGCCACCTCTATTTTAAAATATCGAAAGCCAAAACTGATAGTTGACGGAGAACTGCAGGTGGATGCCGCGATCGTTCCGGAAGCCGCAAAAAGAAAATGCCCCGATTCACCGATAAAAGGAGACGCAAACGTTTTGATATTCCCAAACCTGGAATCGGCAAACATCGCGTACAAACTTGTTGAAAGACTAGCCAAAGCAAAGGCGATAGGCCCGATTTTGCAAGGATTAAACAAACCGATAAATGATCTTTCCCGCGGATGCAATTATAAAGATATAGTTTATGTGACGGCTTTCACGGTTGTGGAATGTCAAAACACCCCGAGAAGACAATAACCCCAAAAAAATGACAGAAATAGATAATTACAACATCCCGGCATTCAAAAGAAAAAGAAGCATCGCTGCAAAAGCCAGAGCAAAACATCCTGCTATTACGGAAATAACGGCCCCGCCGCCAATCTCCAACCGGAAAAAACAAAAAAAAGTTGAAATCCCGGAAACTCACTCAAGAGAAATGAAAATCTGCGGAACATGCGACGGATATTTTGACAAAATAGATGTAGCGATAATAAGACTCACAAATCCCCTAAGAAAAGGGGACATAATCCTTATCGAAAAAACAGACGGATTATTCGAACAAAAAGTAAATTCCATGCAGATCGACAGAAAAGATGTTTCGATTGCCCGCACGGGAAGTGACGCTGGAATAAAAGTCCTGTCCAAACCTAAAGTTGGAGGGACCGTATATAAAGTAACCGCATAAAATGAAAATATTGGTGATAAATTCAGGATCTTCATCCATAAAAGCCTCTCTTTTTGATTTTGGAAAAATGAAAGAGGGAGTTAAAACAATGTCCGCGCATGTGGATGGGATAAATCTGGCACATTGCAAATTTACAATGAAAAGCGAAAGAAAAAATACGGGGCTGAAAACCAAAGTAAAAACGCATGAACAAGGCGTGAAGCTGATTTTGGAAAATCTCCTTAAAACAGGTCTGATAAAAAATCTTGGAGAAATAAAAAGAGTGGGACACAGAGTGGTCCACGGAGGAGAAAAATATAAAAATCCTGTAAAAATTGACGCCAAAGTAATGGCGGACATTAAAAAATTCGGATCACTGGCTCCGCTCCATAATCCTGTAAATCTGGAATCGATAAGAGCCTGCAAAAAATTACTTCCAAAAAGTAAACACATCGCGATATTCGATACCGCTTACTACGGAACAATTCCGCAAGAAGCATATTTATACGGACTTCCTCTTGAAATGTACAAAAAACACAACATCCGCCGATACGGATTTCACGGGACAAGTCATAAATATGTCGTGAACAAGGCAATAAAATATTCGAAGAAGAAAAATCCAAAAATAATTTCATGCCACTTGGGGAACGGGTCCTCTATAACGGCAAGTTTTAACGGTAAAGCGATAGATACGAGCATGGGACTCACGCCTTTGGAAGGAGTTTTAATGGGAACAAGGTCGGGTACGATAGACCCTGCGATAATTTTCCATCTCACAGAAAATCTAAAAATGAAAATTTCAGAAATTAAGGCGATGCTTAACAATGAATCGGGATTACTTGGGATTTCCGGGATAAGCTCGGATATGAGAAAAATTTACGAAGCAAGTTTAAAAGGTGACAAAAGAGCGATTCTTGCAATTGAAATACTTTCGTATCAAGTAGCGAAGTGTTGCGGCGGCTTCGCCGCCGCCCTCAACGGCGCAGACATCTTAATATTCACCGGAGGACTCGGAGAAAAAGCGTTCTACGTGAGAAAAAAAGTTTGTGATTACCTTACTTTTTTGGGATTCAAAACAGACAAACGCAAAAATGAAAAAGCCGTAAAATCGGGTCTGGACCTCGCTGACATATCAGCCCCTAGAACAAAATCAAGAGTCTTCGTAATAGAAACCGACGAAGAAAAACAGATAGCGGAAGAAACCAAATCAATCAAGTAAAACGCCGCTCACTTCCTAAATCGTTTTTACTTCTCCAACTCCAAAACCTTACTTTCCGATAAAACATAGACCTTTTGCGAATCCGGATCCACATAAATATCCCTCAACGAACCGACACCATCAAAAACATATTGAGCGCTATATCTCACATTTCCGGTTTGTGGCTCTTTATCGTAAACAAGAACTCTGGCATCCGCAGAATCCAAAACAAAAACCTGATCAAGTCTGTCCGTCGTATAAACCACATCCGGCGACTTAAACATGGTAAACGGAGGATTATTTACATAAAAGTCTTGCTTTACCCCTGCATAAAATTTCATAAGCCCTCCGGCCTGCTCAAGAACATAAACACTTGCGTCTATCGCGAAATCAACAGCTTTGGAAATATCCGTTCCGTCATTTACGTAAGGCTCCGCCGGACCAAAAATCTCACGGAGACCCTTGTAAGAATACCTCCAAATCTGTCCCTCAACCGGATCTAAAATATAAATCCTGCTTCCCCAGGACAACAAAGAAACACCTCTTCTGAAATTTCCATCCTCCGTTCCCATCAGAGACATAACTCCTTCACGATATTCAAGCAAATTCCCTCTTTGCGTCAAAAACAATATGGAATTCCTTTCACCGAAACCCGTCGCTGAAACAACAATTTCGTCATCCGACACCGTCAAAGGATCCTGGACCTGATCCAAAACAATTTCATACAACCCATTTGAGTCGTAAACAAAAACTCTATCCCTTATAAGAGCAAAACCCAACGCGCTTATATCCGTCCGCTTTGAAGAAAGATCGGCAATGACTTTCGGCTCCGATATTCTCTGAACATTATCCAACCTGTCCCTAGTTTCTTCAATCTGAATCAGATATGAACCCGCTTTATCCCTGTAATGTCCGGATTCCAAAACCGTCCTTGCATCGGTATAAGCCCTATCCAAAATCATCCGGGCGGCATCTTTATCATAAACGCCTCTGGTCTCCGCCTCGGCGATTCTGTCACGGACTTCAACCAAAACCGCATCCAATTCTGCCAGTTCCTCCCTCTTAGACTGCTTAAAATTGGCAAAAAGTATTCCGACCAAAAGAACAACTATAACGATTACCAGCAAAGAGAGTATTTTATCCTTTCCAAAACCGCCGGAAAAAAGACCTCTTTTCAAAAACCCGAAAAATCCAGAAAAAGAAGATGAAACTCCTTCTTTAAGATCGGAAACCGACGCGCGCCGTCCCTTCCTTGCCCCCCCCGAACCTTTCAAAAGATTGGAAAACTTTGTCTTAACCCTCTTAGTATAAGCAGAATAGCGCCCACCACCGCTCTCAAGAACAGCAGTAGTGGCTTCATCTATTTCATTTTCAATCTCCGCAACTTCCTCGGAAGCGACCTTTCTGAACAAAATACCCGTCAACGCCACTCGTCCCAAAATTTCCGTGGATATAACATCCTGTATTTCATTCAAAGATTCAGCAACACTGGTTTTACTTATGCACTGCGCCAAATCGGTCTTGCTTATATATCTCACCAGCCTGCTGGAAGAAAATAAAACAAAATCTCCCTGTTCTATTTCCCCACTGGCGATACTCGCAAAAACTTCATCAGAAGAAGAAGCATCTTCACTCAGCCCCTCACTTATTATACTCACATATCTCTTCCTTATAAGATACGCCTCCGCGTCACCGCATTGAGTTAAAAACAATTGATTATCAACAACCGCGGCAACGACCACATTCAGGTTCCCTATATATCCGGACATTTTTTGCGATTTGAACTCGGCAAGCACTCCATTTATTTCCTTCAAAGCCGCCTCAAACCTTTCATACGGATCTATCGACAAATCTTCGAAGAAAACCTTCTGCATCATTTCAAAAATCACACTCCCGATTTCCTCAGCGTCCAACGGATTATTTTGAATTTCCAAATTCACAAAAACTTGTCCGCCTTCCTCTCCGTGCTCACGATGAAAATCATACGCGTAATTCTCAAGAAAACTGTTATCATCGCTACCGGTAAACAAAAATTCGTATTCACCTCGTATGGACATGTGATTTTCAGATTAATCTTGCAAAAAATATACTTTAATCAAGCCGATATGACAAGTATTTGCAAAAAAACAAAAGCTTTCAGTTTTTACAGCTATTAATCAAACGGCTGTGCTATGTGGTTTCCCAAGTTAACAAACAAGACTTGCAGTAAGAGAGCGTGTAAAGCAAAGGCGTCTCAGAAAGTTACGTTTCCATGAAAGTGCGGAAAATGAATGATTTCCTGAAAAGAGCCTTTTCAGGAAGCAGAGCCGTTCACATGTGAACGGCGTCCCCTGCAACCCGCCTTTGGCGGGTGAAAGGGGGCTTCGCTCCAGCCTTGAAGGAAATCATTCGTTCTCCGCACTTCCCAAAAATAACACCGCGTCCTTGCGAATACGCTCTTTTACTGCATGCATAAGCATGGCCTTTTGGAGACCACATAGCACAGCCGTTTTTAGCTTAATAAAAATTTGGAAACTTTTTACTTTGCAAAAAACAAAAGTCCATTTGACTTAAACAACTTAAAACTATACTATCGCCAAGCATAAAATTTTTACATCATGTTAGGAAAACTTAAAAAACGCAAAAGGCTAAAAACTCACGGGTTCAGAAGAAGAAGCTCTTCCGTCCTCAAAAACAGAAGAACCAAAGGAAGAAAGCAACTAACTGTTTCCGTGCATTCGAAATGATAAGCACAAAATCAAGAGTTCCCAGACAACTCATCGCTTACATACTCAAGAAAGGGAACTCCTATAAAAGTCCCCTTTTCTTAGTTCGTTACGTAAAAAACGACAAGCATTTTTCAAGATATCGTGCTATCATCAGCAAGAAATTGCTCCGCGGCGCAGTCGAGCGCAACAAACTAAGAAGACAAATATACGAGATCATAAGGACAAAGGATCCGGGAGAAACAAGCAACCCTCAAGACATTATTCTGATCCCCAAAAAAAATGTCCTAACGAGAACATTCCAACAAATCGAGGAAGACATAACAAAAAACATAATAAACAGACCTCATGACCAAAGTGAACAGACTAAATAATATTCTCAAAAACACACTCATCTTCCTGGCGATTTTCTTGGTAATAAATTACCTGCTACAAAGTTGCTACGGACCGGAAGACGAGGCGGTGTACGAAACGGGAAACATCGCCCTCTCAACAACAAAAACCGAATACAGCAGATACCAGACGGTAACACTTCAAATAAGAAACAACAGCCCCGAAGCAATAACGATCCCGGACGAGTGCCCCGCTGAGCCTCTGAACGTTTACAGATATGAAGCCGCCGAATGGGTACAAAGAAGCGTATCCCCCGAACTAACGTGCGAAGAAACGGCAGATATAATCCTTCAACCCGGACAAGAAATACTGATCCCCTACGATAACTGGAATTACGCGCTTTTCTCCGACATGGGAAGGTTCCGAATAGAATTCCCCATAACAATTGACGATGAAGAAAAAATCTACACGTCAAACGAATTCAGAATAGTAAAAGAAGGGCTCATAAGACAAATCGCAGTGGGACTGTTTTACCGCCCGATATACAACGCTTTGATTTTCCTGGCATACGTAGTCCCAAAAAATGATCTTGGGCTGGCCATAATACTTTTGACGATCATCATAAGAACAATCCTTCTTATTCCGTCTCACAAAGCGATGAAATCCCAAAAAAGAATGAGGGACATCCAACCAAAACTGGATAAAATAAAAGAAAAATACAAAGGAGATCAGCAAAAAATAGCGATGGAGACGATGGCGATCTGGAAAGAAGCAAAAATAAATCCTCTGGGAAGCTGTCTTCCTCTACTGATGCAACTTCCCTTCTTGATAGCGCTGTTCTATGTGATCCAAACTGGCCTCAACCCGGACAAAGCCTATCTTCTCTATGCCGAATACTCAACCTTCAGAATACAAGACATTGACATACATTTCTTCGGGATAATGAATTTGATGAGAAACAATCTATATGTGCTTCCACTCGTCGTCGGAGGTCTCCAGTTCATCCAGATGTATATGATGATGGGAAAAAGCGCAAACAAAAAATCCAAAGAAGGAAAACCGAACGAAATGGCCATGGCTCAAAACATAATGCTGTATGTAATGCCCGTCATGATAGCGGTATTCACGGCTTCTCTACCGGCCGGAGTTGGTCTATACTGGGGAACGTCAACGCTTTACGGAATAATTCAACAATATTTTATAAACAAAGGAGGCAGCAGCGAACCGGAAGAGCCAAAGGTAAGAGTCATCCCCTCAAAATCCTAAACCCCTAACCTTAAAATCATGGACATTGAAGAAATTTTGAAGGAAACATTGGAAAATTTGCTAAAAATGCTTGGAGCGGATTACAAAAAAATAAGCGTCGAAGAAGATGAAAAGGACAATTATTCCATAAACATCGAGACAGACAGCGCAAGCATACTGATTGGATACCACGGAGAAAACATACAAGCGTTACAACACCTGCTCAAAGTCCTCAGCTGGAAAAAAACAAACAATGAAAATTTCAACATAATGCTGGACATTGACGACTACAGAAAAAGACAAGAGGAAAATGTAATAAATTTGACACAAAGAAAAATAGAGACAGCAAGAAAAACGGGGCAACCTCAGTCATTGCCACCCATGTCCCCCTACTTCAGAAGGAAAATACATATGCACTGCATGGGTGTCGGATTTGATGACATAGAAACCCTGAGCAGAGGAGAAGGTGACAAAAGATACGTAATAATAAAACTTAAATAATGAAAATACGGCTATTACTGATCATCGCAATAATTTTCGCGGGATACGCGACAATCGATAAAAATCTTGCAAAGGCGGAGGAAGAAACCACACCGCAGCCATTTTATGATGTAAACAAAGGAGACACTTATTATGTAGCCATAAGTAAACTCAGGGAATGGGATATAATAGAGGGTTACGCGGATGGCACTTTCAAGCCGGAGAGAAGTATAAACCGCGCGGAAGCCCTCAAAATGATAACACTTTCAACGGGGGTGTTTACTGAGGAAGAAATGGAAGGTGAGGAAGAAGAAGAAATCGAAGAAAATGATGAAAATGATGAAAAAGAAGAGATCGATGAGAATGATGAAATCGATGAAATCGAAGAAAACAATGAAAATGAAGAAATCGATGAAAATGACGAGATCGATGAAACAAAACCTTTTCCCGATACTCCGCTTGGAGAGTGGTACACAAAATATCTGATAGCAGCCAAAGATCTTGGAATAATCCACGGACACCCCGACGGAACCTTCAGACCTTCCAATGAAATAAACCTGGCGGAAACATTAAAAATACTTTTCGAATCAATCCAAACTCAAAAAGAATTGGACCTGGAAAGCACAAAAGAATACCTCTATGAAGACACACCGCCCGATGAATGGTTCACCATATACACGTCTTACGCGGGAGCAAAAGGGATCATAAACATTTATTCCAACAACACAGTCGCCCCCGCGCAAAAAATGTCCAGAGGATATTTGGCAGAAGTGATGTACCGATCAATAATGTCCCAAGAAGGATATGGATTCGGAAAGGCGACGTGGTACGGACAAGTCTTCCACGGACGAACAACCGCATCGGGAGAGCCTTTTGACAAAAATGAACTCACGGCGGCACATAAGCATCTTCCGTTTAACACAATTGTTGAAGTAAAAAACTTGGCGAACGGAGAATCCGTGGAAGTCAGAATTACGGATCGCGGACCTTACGGTCCGGGCAGAGTCATTGACTTATCATCGGAAGCTTTCTCAAGAATTGCGTCCTTGGGAGCGGGTGTGATAAACGTACAATATAAAATTGTCCATCATCCATAAAATATGAGCGGGAAAAAATACAAAACACGCTTGAGTACGGAAACAAACAAAACCATTAAATCTTTGATGGTGACTTTGGCGGCAATGATAGTTGTATTGATGATAGCATTCATGGGCACACTCAGCGAAAATGCTGAAAAAGGCTACACCCTTGAACAACAAAAATTGAAAAATGATCATCTCAAATCCGAAAATGCAGTGATAACAAGGCAAGTCGGTACATCCGCGGCCTTTTCCGGGATTCAGGAAAATTCGAAAATAGATAATATGGAAGAACTTGAAGCAAAAACTTACATAACAAGAGAAGATAACAAAGTAAGATAATTTGACTTTGGGAAAGTAATCCTTATACTTATGCCTGATATTTTTGATAAATTTGACAACAAGGGGCCATCGTCTAGTGGTTAGGACATCAGGTTTTCATCCTGAAAACAGGGGTTCGATTCCCCTTGGCCCTACCAAAAAAATCTTTATTTTACCTGTTCAACTTGCAAGTCTTTATCATCGCCTCCCGGAACGTAAGAAACCGATATCTCAACATCTCCACCATCAACGTCTCTAACGCAAACAGAGAAACGAGTACCAACCTCATGAGATTTGGTAATGGTTGAATCCCTTCCACTTAAAGAAATTCTATCATAAACAAC
>PXEC01000129.1 GCA_003566255.1 Candidatus Peregrinibacteria bacterium
ATGAGACTACTTATTATTGGCAAGTGAGATATAGGGATGACGGATCTGATAATTGGTCAGAATGGTCGGATAGCACGTCGTTTACTACTTTGGATCAAACAATTTCAGAAGATCGACCAAGTTCAGGGGGAGGAGGAGCAATCCTTTTCTTGCTAGAAAAATCTGTATTGCCTGAACCTCTTCTTTCTGAAGAGGAGGATGAAGTAGAAGAACTTTCAAAATTTGAAGATATAATTGGGCATTGGGTAGAAGAGTATGTGGAAACTTTGTCTGAAAAATGCGGGCTGGTAATGTATTCTGATGTTTATGGGAATTTGCTGCACATGTTTAGGCCTTAACAAGAGCGGAATTATTGAGGATGGTTGTTGGATGTAAAAACATAGAGCCTTTTGAATTCACAGAAAGTTCTTTCTCTGATGTTAGTGTTGATGCTTGGTACTTCCCATATATCGAATATGCGTATGAATCCGGATGGGTGGAAGGACATGAAGATGGAACATTTCGACCGGAAAATAATGTTAATAGGGTTGAAGCATTGAAGATGATTTTGTTGGCAAAATATTCGGAGGAAGAAATTGTTGGAGGAGGACATAATTTTGTAGATACGATTCAAGGGGAGTGGTATGAGAAATATGTTAATTTTGCTGCAGAAAAAGGATTTATAGGGGGATATAGAGACGAAAAGGGAAATCCTACAGGTTATTTTGGGCCTGGAAATGATTTAACAAGAGCAGAAGCAGCGAAGATCCTCTTTAAAGTGTTTTTTAGGGATTAGGGTTGGGAGAATATGGAAATATGGGAATATGCTTTTTTTTGGGGACGGGTTTGTGGTATAATGAGGTGATGCTCAGATCATTTTTACTATGAAATTCAGTGATATGAAAAATTTGTTATCAGATGGTGAGGCAAAATTTTTGATGGGAGAGAATGTGTTTGTGTTTTTTTCCGGTCCGGGCGGACTTAGTTTAGGAAGAGAGACTCAGGATAGAGGACAGGAGACTGAGAGGCAAGAGCAGGAGACTGAGAGACAAAGAGCGGACACCGCAGGAGAAAGGGCTACTGTTGTTGATGCTCCGGCTGAAGGGTTGTTAGAGAGTGTTGAAAGTGGGGAAAACTTGGAATTGGGGTGTTTTCTGGATGGATTGGGATTGAATGATAATGAGCTGTCCCGGACGACCTTGGATGAATTGCGGCGTGGATTGGGCCAAAATTTTAGGGAAATGTTTGAAGGATTGAGTGAAGATGAACAGGCTGGACTTATAGGAAGAATGAATATTGATACATTGGATGATCTTGTGAATATATACGCGGCTTTTGCGAAAGGTGTTATTGAGCGCAGGAGATATGCTGATTTTTTTGAGAAGCATAATGAAGAGAATGAGGATAATCCTGTGGATGTGAGCCAAGTTAAATATCGAGTTGTCTTGAATGCAAGGGGGATGAAGAAAATTTCTATTGTGGAGCCCGCGGGGTTGAATGAAAAGCACCAGGAGTGGCTAAATGGGGAGCAGGAACAGTTGCGTGAAGGGATTGAGGATATGGTTGCCAGGTTTGAACAGTCTCGTGCTGGAAGATTTCTTTTGGGTTTGGGGATAGTCAATAAAGACAGTTTGAGGGGGGTTTTGTCCGGAGAGAGGTTTGATTTTGTTGCCGCTATAGCGGCTTTTATTGTTCTTGGCAGGCAGGGAATCGGGGGGATTATGGGGGAGATATTGGATGAATTGCCTGGAGATATCGGAGAGACTTTTGATAGAGTTGTCGATCCAATTCGTGAGCAAATTGAATCCAGAGGATTTCTTGATCGCAGAGTTAGCAAGATTGCGACAGCGGAGGCTTTTGATGAGCATGTTGGAAATGTTTTAAGTAGTGACTTGGAAGTAAATACGGAAATTGATTTAGGTGATAGCAGACTTCTTTTGGAATTTGCTTCCGGAGATAGGCGCATAGAAATACCTGCCAGGAGTGTTTTACAAGTTGGCAATGTTGGTGGGGAGTTGCGTGGAGTTGAAGGGAATTATGAGTTGGCAACACGGGATGATGCTGGAGTTCGAAAACTGGTTTTGGCCGGGACGATACCAAGTGGAACGGTTTTTCGTGGAATTACGAAAATGGAGAGACAATCGGCTTAGTTTATTTTGATTTTATCTTGTTCGCGTGTGTTCTAGAGTATAAAATGCATCTGCTTCTTTGGGCTTTGCAGTATTTTTTAACTTTTGAAATTTATGAATGAAGGATTGAATGAAAAAACTCTTGTTCTGGTTAAGCCGGACGCTATTCAAAGAGGTTTGCTTGGGCAGATCATCAGTCGGTTTGAGATAAAGGGACTGAAAATGGTCGGGTTGAAGATGATGACTTTGGACGAGGCGACTTTGAGGGAACATTACGCGCATATCGCGGATAAGCCTTTTTTCCCGGGAGTTGCCAGGTTTATGAGGAGTACGCCCGTTATTGCGATGTGTTGGGAAGGACTTGATGTTGTTGAGACTGTTCGCAGGATTACGGGAATTACAAAGGCGCGTGAGGCTGAGGCCGGGTCTATTAGAGGAGACTTCGCGATGAGTGTTTCCTGTAACGTGGTTCATGCCTCCGATTCAGTTGAAAACGCGGAAAGGGAGGTGAAACGATTTTTCAAACAAGACGAGCTATATTCTTATGACAAATCGGAATATGTCCATGTATATGGAGAAGACGAGCGAACTTAAGCGCAAGGCGTTAAAAATAAGGCTTGATGTTTTGGACGCTATTTACAAAGCTGATTCCGGATATGTCGGGAGTTGCATGTCCGTGGTGGAAATTTTGACGTCGCTCTATTACGGGAAGGTAAATGGCAAGCCCGTTATGAATTTTGATCCCGCGAAGCCGCGAGGTGACGGTCATGATTATTTGGTTTTATCAAAGAGTCATGCTGTTGCCGTGCAGTATGCCATTTTGGCCGATCTTGGGTTTTTTGATAAATTGGAGTTGGATTATTTTTGCAAGCCCGGTGCGATGCTTAAGAATAGACCGTGCGCTAAAGTTCCCGGAGTTGATGCCACTGTTTTGTCCTATGGGCACGGACTGTCTTTTGCTTTGGGCTTTGCTTTGGCGTTGAGATCCGAAAGAAAAGACAAGAGGGTTTTTACTGTTCTTGGTGATGGAGAGCTTATGTGCGGACAAGTTTGGGAAGCTGCCGCTGCCGCTTCTCGCTATAAATTGAATAATCTTATCGCTTTTGTTGATAATAATAAGGTGGGAGGAGCTGATGTTGTTGATCTGGGCTTTATACAGGATAAGTTTGAGGCTTTCGGTTGGCAGGTCATCCAAGTTACGGATGGTCATGATTTTGATAAAATTCTGGACGCTGTTTCCAGAGCTTTTACTTCTAACAGAAAGCCCGTCTGTATATGGTGTCATACGGTGACCGGTAAAGGAGTTGAATTTGCCGAAAGGAAGCCCAGTTATCAGTGGGCGGGGTTGAGTGAGGAAGAAATGTCAATTGTTATTCCGAAATTAAAAATGCTGTATGAAGAACTCTCTTCTTAAGTTGGCTAAGGCCAATAAAAACTTGGTTGTTTTGAGCGCGGGGAACTCCCGTTGCGAGGATTTTGCAAAATTTTTCCCGGACAGACACTTTGTTTTTGGGCCGACGGAGGCGAATATTGTGAGTTGCGCGGTTGCTTTTGCGTTAGCCGGGAGGTTGCCGATTGTACTGGGGAGTGCGGATTTTTTGGTTTCCAGAGCGTTTGATCAGATTCTTAACGATATTTGTATTCCCAATTTGAACGTTAAGATTTTTGCGGTGGGACAGACGGGTGAAGTGTTGGAGAAATGTATTTCCGTTTTTCCAAACTTGAAATTTGAACGCGTGGATAAATTTAAAAAGCTGGATGAATTGATGAAGGAATACGGGCCCGCTTATGTGAATTTGGACGAATTATAAAGTTCGTGTTAATATTTGGACCATGAGTAAACAATCTTTAAAACTTTTTTCAGGGACATCGCATCCCGAGCTTGCGGAAGAGATTGCGAAGCATTTGGGGATCTCTCTTTCGGGAATGGAAATTTCAAGATTTGCGTGCGGAGAAATTTACGCGAAGCCAAAAATCTCCGTCCGCGGAGCAGATGTGTTTGTTTTACAGACCGCTTCGCAGAATGTGAATGAAGATTTGATGGAGCTCTTTATCATGTTGGATAGCCTGAAGAGGTCTTTTTCCGAGAAAATACATGTTGTGATCCCTCATTATCCTTATTCCCGCCAAGATCGTGTTGCCACCCCAAGAGAACCCATTTCCGCGAAGTTGGTCGCGGATCTGATATCTACTGCCGGAGCGGACCATGTCATTTCCATGAAGTTGCACAGCAGTCAGGAGCAGGGATTTTTTAATTTCCCCATGGATAATGTGAATACGGAGAAGCTTTTTGTTGAGTATTTCAAAAACAAAAAAATAAAGGATCCGGTTGTTGTTTCGCCGGATGTCGGGGGGACCGCCGACGCGAAGAAGTTTGCCGACAGACTGGGCGCTAAATTGGCGATAATTCATAAAACGAGACCGGCTCATAACAAATCCGAGGTTCGTCATATTGTCGGGGATGTTGAGGGAAAGACTTGCATCATTTATGACGACATGATCGATACCGCCGGTAGCGTGAGTGGAGCAATTGACGCTTTGAAGAGCCGTGGAGCCGGCAAGGACATCTATCTTTGCGTTACACACCCCGTTTTTTCAGGCCCGGCACCTGAAAGGCTTGAGGCCGCCGGATTTAAGGAAGTCGTCGTGACTAATTCCATCCCGATACCGAAAGAAAAGCAATTCAAGAATTTGAAGGTTTTGTCCGTGGCGCCTTTGCTTGCGAAAATAATAAAGAACGTGCATGAGGCTAAGTCCGTCACGAATGTTTGTATGTGATTTTTATAAATTAAAATTTCAGATATGTTTGAAGAAAATAAAAAGCTGATTTACTTGGGGAGCGATCACGCCGGGTTTGAAGTGAAGGAAAAGTTAAAGGAATACTTGGGAGAAAAGTATGACCTGACGGATTTGGGATGTTTCAGCGAGAAATCTTGCGATTATCCTGAAATTGCCCGTGAGGTCGGAGAAAAAGTTTTGGAGCAGGAAGGATCCGTTGGAATAATTCTTTGCGGGAGCGGGATAGGAATGACGATGGCCGTGAATAAATTGAAAGGAATAAGAGGCGCGCTTGCAGTAAACGAAAAAATGGCGGAAATGAGCAGAAGGCACAATGACGCGAATGTATTGAGCATGGGAGCAAGGGAAACATCCTGGGAGGATATGAAAAAAATTGTTGATACTTTTTTGAGTACGGATTTTGAAAGCGGAGAAGAGAGGCATGTTCGCAGAGTAAAAAAAATTAATTCAATGTGATGAAAACGGAGGTTTCTCCATCAATTTTATCCGCTGATTTTGGGAAGCTTAACGAAGAAGTGGCTTCCGTTGAGCCTTTTTGCGACAGACTTCATATAGATGTGATGGACGGGCATTTTGTTCCGAACATCAGTTTTGGGGCGCCGGTTTATAAGTGGGTCAAGACAAGATTGCCTCTGGATGTTCATTTGATGATTGAACATCCTTGGCAATTTTTTGAAGATTTTATAAAAGCGGGTGCAAATACTTTGACTATACATGAGGAGGTTTTTAGAGACGGAGGTTATGAAGGGGGGTTGAGTAAAGCCCTTCGTGTTATCGCGGATAGGGGTGTTTTGCCGGGCGTTTCCGTAAAACCGGGGACTCCCGTTGAAAAAATCAAGGATGTTTTGGATTTGGTGGATTATATTTTGATAATGACCGTGGAGCCCGGGTTCGGTGGGCAGGATTTTATGCCGGAGATGGTTGAGAAGATAAGGAAATTAAGGGATTTCGGGTTTGAAAAAAATATCAGCGTGGATGGAGGGATCAATTCAGAAACAGGTAAAATTTGTGTTGATGCGGGAGCGAATGTTCTTGTTGCCGGCAGTTATATTTTTAAAGCGGAAGATAGAAAAGAGGCGATTGAAAGCTTGAAATTAACCCGCTAGCAGTTCTTTCACGCTGTTTACCGTTTTGTGTCTGATCACTTCTCTTTGCCATTTTTCGAGTTGTGTTATGTAAACCCTGTCCCAGTTATTTAGTTTCTCGGGGTGTTGTTGTTCCAGCCGACTGTATGCCGCGAGAGTGTTGTCGATTAAGCGGGGAAGAGCGTTATAAAGAGGATAGTTTTTGTTGTCGTGATCAAGCATACACCAAGCCAATAATCTCGTTACTGTTGTTCTTATCGTGTTGAGGCGTAAATCCAGATTGAATCCTTCCAGACTTTCCAGATTGTTTGCGCGGTCCTCAATTTTTACTATGAGGGCTATTTGCTGTATTTTTTTGCTTTGAGCCGCGATTGCGTTGAGGCGGATTAAGAACTTTGTGAGTTTGTGTTTATCGTGGGAGTGGTCTTTTTCCGGGAATGTTCTAAAGGTTTTTGATGAGGGAGTTTGGAGATTTTCGGGTTGAATCCCCCATGTTCCCAGTTCTTCCTCTGTCGGGGTTAATATTTTTGAAGTTGTTTCAAAGCCCGCGATATTCTGCACAATCGCGTTTTTTGCTTCTATTCTCTTTTTTTGGCTGGGCTTTTGAGTTCTTTCAAGTTCGGTGTTGTTTGAAATTATTCTTAGAAGGCTTTTTAATGCCGATCTTCTGGAATGTTTTATTTTCGCTTCCGATCTTAGGCCCAACAGGTCCAAAACTTTTGCTTTTACTTCCTGTCTTGTTCTTTCAGGGAAGCCGCTTTTTATGTGAGGGTCCAGTTTACTATCGTATTTGTCGATGAAGGGTTTTATATAATTTTGTATCACTTCTTCGGTGTCTTGGTCCGTGTCTTCCACTATATCGTGGATTGCCGTTAGAACTGTAAGTACAACCAAATCTATTGTTAGTTTGTCCCGTTTGTCCGTGCTGTAGGGGAAAACATCAAAAATTGTGTTTGCCGTTGTGTTTGCCATGTGTTCAACCGCTGCTTTGTTTTCGGTTTTTCTTCTTCTGCTTTTCTTTGTTGAACCGTGATGAAGAGTGGTTTTTGCGGCGGAAATTCCCTGATGGGTCGCGTGTATTGATTCAAGAGCACGTAATCTGTGGACCAGATGTTTTCTTAATGGATGATTTTTGGGGAATATGTAAACTGTTTTGTCGTCTGAGCGTTCCAGGAGCATTGCCAGGTAAAGGCGAAGTGCGGTTATGTAGTTTTTTTGCGCTTCGTATGTCATTCTGCGCAGGGATTTATCTGTTGTTCTCCATGTTTGCAGTTCTTCCGATGGGGGGATGTCAAGAACGTCAAGACTTGCGAATACTCCGTTTTGATATTCTTGGGAAATTCTTTTGCGGACCAGAGATCTGGTGTCAATGATCATATCCGCCAATTCGGACAATTTGTCTTGTTTGTGGACTTTTGTGCTGTCGGGATTGGGCGGAGTGTGATCTTCCGGATCCGGATAGAACGGGAGGTCGGGTTGTGTTGGAGTGTTTTGTGGAGCGCGAAGGTTCTTATATTTGATGGGAGGAAAGTTCAGTTCAAGTTGTTGGGGGTAAGCTCCGGGGAATCCGGGATTTTTTGGCGCGTCTATCCAGTGTTGTTTCAGGGCCGCAACAGCACTAAGGAACTCCGTTTTACAGACCAAAACCGTTTCCCATATGTTTGCCAGTCTTTCGTGGTGGGATTCTTCAATGTCTTTTTTCAGAATGTCGAAATCCAGGGGTGTTATGCTTCCCAGGGCTTGTCTTTCAAGTTCAAATAAAAAAGTGCTTTCTTCGCTATCACATTTTTGAGAGGATTTGTTTACAGGCCATCTTTCCTCCAACATTTTGCGATATCCTATCAGGAGGACGGCTTTTTCCTTTGTTTTTTCTAATGTTTCCATGCGGATTCTTCAAAAGAGCCTTGAATATGGCACTTTTAGGGCGTTTTGTCAAGAAGCGAATGCTAAAAATCCTTAGTTTTTGCGGGTTTACGTGAAATTCCATGCCGTGCCCTTTCTTAAAAAGCACCGGTTGGAACGCGCGGAGCGGGTGGCTCTGGAATGCGCGGAGCAGGGGATACTGGCCCGCCGTAGGCGGGCCTTTGGTGCGCCCGACAGGATTTGAACCTGTGACCTTTGGCTCCGCAAGCCAACGCTCTATCCAACTGAGCTACGGGCGCATGTGCTAAATTTTGATGATCTTCTTTCCCCGTCAGTTGGATAGAGCGTTGACGCTCTTTTTGCTAGAGCTGAAGGCTCTCCAACTGAGCTACGGGCGCATGTGCTAAATTTTAATGATCTTCTTTCCCCGTCAGTTGGATAGAGCGTTGGCCGCTCTTTTTGCTAGAGCTGAAGGCTCTCCAACTGAGCTACGGGCACCCGGAGGATTTTATGTGTCGAAATACTACTGAAAAAGGTCCGTTACGGCAAGGATTTGAAGATTTTTGTGATTTTGGGATGGAGATTTTTGTTTGCCGTTAGTATGTCCGCGCCGAACAAGTCCAATTGTTTGCCGTTTACATCGCTTACTTCCGCGCCCGCTTCTTTGGCTATTAAAGCGCCGCCGGCTATGTCCCAGGGTTTGAGACCGAGTTCCCAGTAAGCGTCAAAGCATCCTCTGGCGACGTAGCATAGGTCCAGCGAGGCGGCGCCAAACCTTCTCATTCCTCTGCATTTGTCCAAAACTGCCGAGAAGTAAGGGAGGTTGACGGTTTTGTCTTTATACGGAAATCCCGTCGCGACTACGGAATCCATCAATTTTGAGGTTTTTGACGCTCTGATTTTTTCTCTATTCAAATATGCTCCCTTATTTTTTTCCGCATGAAAGAGTTCTTTTAGAGCGGGTGCGTATACAACTCCAAGGACCATATCTCCCTCCAGGTAATCAAAATTTTTTGAGCCGGTGTAATTTTTGTTTTTAAAAATTCCTATAGATACCGTGTATTGGGGAAGTCCCATTGTGTAATTTGTTGTGCCGTCCAAGGGATCTATTATCCAGATATAGGGGGCTTTTTTCAGTGTTTGAAGGTTGTTTTCCGTGTGGGTGTGGCTTTCTTCCGCTATTATGCCGTGATCCGGGTATTTTTTTCGGATTTCTTTGATTATCAACTCTTCAGCTTTTTTATCGGCTTCCGTGACCAGATCTCTAGCACTTTTTTTTGTTATTTTCAGCGGCTTTTTGGATTTCTCCAATAACAAATCTCCGGCTTTTTTCGCGATTTTGATTGTGAAGTTCAGCATTTTTGTAAATTTTGGGTTACCCTTTAGAGTTTATCAAACTTTGAGGTGGATTTAAATTTCTTTTCAATTGAGGGGACTGGACGTCACACAATTTTTATAGTAAATTCCTTTGGTCTATGAATAAATTCAAACTTGTATCGGAGATGTCTCCCAAGGGAGATCAGCCTCACGCGATAGAGGCAATATCAAAGGGTCTTCGTGACAATGAGCGGTTTCAAACTTTGCTGGGAGTTACCGGGTCCGGAAAGACCTATGTCATGGCCAAAATAGTTGAGGAGTTACAAAGACCCATGCTTGTTTTGGCTCACAACAAGACTTTGGCTGCTCAGCTTTGCAGTGAGTTTCAGGACTTTTTTCCGGATAACGCGGTGAGTTATTTCGTTTCATATTACGATTATTATCAGCCTGAGGCGTATATGCCGGCTACCGACACTTATATCGAGAAAGACGCTTCCATTAACGAGGAAATCGATAAGTTCCGCCATGCCGCGACAGCAAATCTTCTTACCAGAAATGACGTCCTAATTGTTGCTTCGGTTTCATGTATTTACGGGCTGGGGTCTTTTGACAGCTATAATCAACTTGCGGTCACGTTGAAAAAAGGCGAAACGATACAGAGGGATCGGTTTTTGCGAAGGCTGACGGACTTGCAGTATACAAGATCTCACATGGATTTTAAGAACGGCATGTTTCATGTTTTGGGAGACACCGTGGAGATATTTCCTCCCGATAGGGACAATGTTTTTAGAATTGAATTTTTTGGGGATGAAATTGAAGCGATTTCGGAGGTGGAGAGTTTTACCGGAGAAATAATAAAAAGTATGGAGGAAGTCACCATTTTCCCCGCGAAGCATGATGTGACTACGCAGGAAAGAATTGATCAGGCTGTCGAAATGATCAGAGGTGATCTGGAAATTCGATATAATGAACTGAAGAAAATGGGCAAAAATCTTGAAGCGGAAAGAATAAAGACCCGAACGGAATACGATATTGAAATTTTAATGGAGACCGGATATTGCAACGGGATAGAAAATTACACGCGTTATCTCAATGCGAAAAATCCGGGAGAAAGGCCTTCCACTTTGCTTGATTATATGCCGGAAGACTTTTTGCTTTTTATCGATGAGTCGCATATGACTGTTC
>PXEC01000090.1 GCA_003566255.1 Candidatus Peregrinibacteria bacterium
AACACCGCGTCCTTGCGAATACACTCTCTTACTCCAAGTCGTTTTCTACAAACATTGAAAATGAAGTCTTTTCCGATGATAAAGTAATGCTATACTTGGAAGCATGAAATTCGACATCCTCACAATTTTCCCGCAAATATTTGACTCTTACTTAAAAGAGAGCATCATCAAACGCGCGATAAAGTCAAAAAAAATAGAAATAAATGTCCACGACATTCGCGAGTTTTCAAAAGACAAGCACAAGAAGGTGGACGACATCCCTTTCGGCGGCGGAGCGGGAATGGTAATGACACCTCAACCGCTACATGACGCAATAAAATACATAAAAAAGAGCAACAAAGGCCCTGTGATATTTTTAACGCCGCACGGATCAACTTTTACCCAAAGCAAAGCTGAAAAATTAAGCAAACACAAAGAATTGATCCTTCTTTGCGGAAGATACGAAGGGATAGATCAAAGAATACGAGAAACTCTTGTTGATATGGAAATATCAATAGGAAAATTCGTATTAACCGGAGGGGAACTCCCGGCAATGGTGGTAATGGATTGCGTATCACGTCTGGTTCCGGAAGTCCTCGGGAAAGAGGAATCCCATATGGAAGATTCGTTTTCCAAAAAACTGGACAGAAAAAAAGAATACCCCCACTACACAAGACCCGCCGTTTTTAAAGGAATGGAAGTTCCGGAAGTTCTGCTCTCCGGACACCACAAAAAAATAGAGGAGTGGAGGAAAAAGAATCTAAAATAATATGAGCATAGACTATCTTTTACATATAGCGCCGGTCCTGGCACTGTCTTGCATCCCGGTAAGCCTCATCATAATAAGATTTTTCTCCGATCTCCTCGCGGGGTACACCACCGGGGTATCGGAAACAACGGTCATCTGCACAACGGAGTTGGAAGCGCTCACAAAAGACACCTTGGGAGTACAAAGCCTGTCCTTCGGCAAATACAGACTTACACCTCATGAAAACAAGAAATTTGTACTATTGGAAGACATAGAAACGGATGAAGAAACCAAAATCAAAAAAGCAGATCTTCTCAAAAACGAAGAATTCAAATATATGGGTGCGACAGCGTCACTCTGCAGATTCCAAAAAATACAAAATCTGGAGCAAATAATCCTGGATTTCTTTACATCATGCGGACCGGACGAGGGAAAAATAAAGAACCAATATGAGATCCTGGCAAAAGTCCCCTCCAGCGAAGAAAAAAGATTCTCCAGCGTGGTTGCAATGGACAATTCATCAAAAGAAATCTTTTCATTCGCGAAAGGACAAGCGGGAATATTGTTGAAACAGTGCACAAGAATGATCTATGACGGCAAAAAAATAGAAATAGACGCGAAACTTCGCAAAAAACTCAAAAACAGGATCTCCAAACTTCATAAAAGCGGCCAAAAACTTGTAGCCTTCGCTTATAAACCGCTCCCGTTCAAGAGGCTGGATCACTACAGTGAATCATTCGCGGAATCAGACATGGTCTTGTTGGGAATAGTGGGGCTGGGCGACGTACTGGACACAGATTTGATTTCCGTTGTATCGGATTTGAGATCAATGGGCATTAAAAATTACATTTTATCATCCGGAAAAGAACAAAAAACAATAGCGATAGGTCACCAACTCGGCATAACTTCACCTCAATATTTTGAAGGGATAGGAAACGAATATCTGGCGGTTCTATCCGACGAACAAGTATGGAAAATGCTTTCAAACAAAGAAAAAGACTACACATTTTTCAGGCTGACGGAAGCCGACAAACAAAGAGTGATGGACATCCTTCAAAAAAACGGAGAAGTCGTAACCGTAAACCAAATAAAATCGGGAAAAAATCTTAAAAAAATCCTTGAAGGAATAAAAAAAGAAAAGCGCAAAAAAGATAATTACAGAAAACTCCTTTTCCACTCTCTCTCCTGTAAAATAATGGAATTGATATTGCTTGTAGCCGCGATACTTTTCCAAGCTCCTTTGGCTCTAACGGTGACTCTCATATTGATACTGGACTTGACCATAAACCTGATACTTGAAAGCGCTCTAAGCCTTGAAAACGGCCCGACGGAAACTTCAAATGAACTGGGGCATCTCTTTGTGACGGGAGTTTTTGGGGGAGTCCTTGTAAGCGGCGTATATATATGGAGTTTGATCAGTTTCGGGTGGACTCCGGGAGAAATTTTGTCGCCAACGGACGCGGCATTTCTAAAATCCTCCGGCATAGCTTTTGTCTTACTCTGCTTGATTCAAATATGGAACGCTCATAATCTCAAAAGCGCAAAAAAATCGATTCTACTTTTGAATCCGCTTAAAACCCCCTACCTTACACTCGCGACACTGGCATCGATTTTGTTGGTCTACATATTCACCCGATACGAAGCCATCCGTGACTTCTTCGACATAGGAGAAATTACGGCGATGGAATGGAAAATAGTGATTTTCATAAGCTTCTTCATAATCATAATGGAGGAAATCCGCAAACAATTATACAAATGGAACTTACAAGCCACGGAAACGTAAAAAAACTTCTGCAACTCTCCGGCCAAAACGCAAAAAAGTTTTTGGGTCAGAATTTCCTGATAGACAAAAATATTCTGGAAATAATAGTAAAAAGCGCGGAAATAAATAAGGATGATCACGTTGTGGAAGTCGGTCCGGGACTGGGAGTACTCACACAGGAACTGGCAAAAATCTCAAAAAAAGTCACGACCATAGAACTGGACTCATCACTCCTCCCGATTCTTGAGAAAACGCTGGAAGAATACAAAAACATAGAAGTGATAAATATGGATTCTCTCAAATTTCAACCGCCGGAAACCCCTTATAAAGTGGTGGCGAATATCCCCTACAACATTACTTCACCTCTAATAACACGCTTTCTTCAAAGGCACAATCCGCCCGAATCAATGACTCTTCTGGTACAACTGGAAGTAGCGGAAAAAATTTGCGAAAAAGAACCAAAAATGAGCGTTCTTTCTTTACAAGTCGCCATGCACGGAACCGCAAAGATCACAAAAAAAGTTTCCCCGACATGCTTTTATCCACCACCGAAAGTCACATCCGCGATTTTACAAATAACCACTTTTCCCCCGACCGATCAGAATTATATCACGCCGGAAGAATCCAAAAAAATCCTCAGTTTGGCAAAAAGAGCCTTTTCTCAAAAAAGAAAAAAACTCTCAAACACGCTGGGAAAAAGTGATCCGGAAACAGCAAAAACCCTCCAAAAACTGGGGTTTTCAGAAAAACGCCCTCAAACATTATCGGTTCAGGACTGGAAAAAACTGGCCGCCACAAAAATCTGATGATTTATAAAACCCGTGCCAGATCCTCTTTCATTTCCAAAACGGCTTTTCTCGCGGCTTCTCCATAATCTGCGGGGGCAATCCCAAGTTTTTCGTAAGCAAAAATTATTCCACGACTGTTATTCACGATAGCACCCAGTCCGTCATCGTTAAAACAAGGTTTTACATCCTCGGCACCACCTCCCTGCGCCCCGTATCCGGGAACCAAAAATATACTGTGAGGCATTATCTTCCTCAGCTTTTCCGCTTGTTCGGGATAAGTGGCCCCCACAACCGCTCCCACAAAACTGTATCCGCTTTCCCCCGTCTCATTCGCACCCCAACTATCCAACAAATACCCGACAATTTCGTAAACGGACCTGCCGTCATCCATTTTCAAATCCTGCAAATCGCCACTGCTGGGATTGGAAGTCTTAACCAGAGAAAAAATCCCTTTTCCATACTTGGCGCATTCCTCAACAAAAGGTTTTACTCCGTCCCATCCCAGATAAGGATTGATTGTGATACTGTCGGCATCAAAAATAGGAGTGACGACCTCATTTTCATCCTCAAAAAAAGAAACCTCCCCAAGAAAAGCTTGGGCATAAGCTTCCGCCGTAGACCCGATATCATTTCTTTTGGCATCCGCGATGGTAATAATCCCTTTTTCCTTCGCGTATTTCAAAGTTTCTTCATACGCCCACAATCCTTCATGCCCGAATATCTCATAAAAAGCGATTTGAGGTTTTACAACCGGCACCAAATCGGAAACCGCATCAATAATACCTTTGTTAAACTCCAAAATGGCATCCGCGGCGGCCTTAAGCGGAGTTTTATCTCCCTCCGCAAGCGCCTTCCGCTTGATTTCAGCGGGGATTTTATCCAGCCTCGGATCCAACCCGACACAAATAGGAGTTCCCTTTTCCTTTATCGCCTCAATCAATCTGTCAGCAAAATTCTTCATCGGCGCCACTATACAACAAAGGGTTATAATTCAAAAACAAAAACTCAAATCCCTGCCTTCTCCGCCCAGCCCGCGGGATCCTTCTTGAAATCCAAAACCGTTTCCAGCTGATCGGCGGGAATATCTCCTTTCTCGGAAGCCACTCCGATGATGTTTGAATAATTAGTGAGAGAGGTTAGTCTCAATCCGTTTTTCGTAAAAACTTTAAAAGATTTTGGAATCTCCCAAGTAACAATGGAAAGAATATCTATGACCTCACATCCTCCTTCATCTCTGACCGCGTTCGCGGCGGCAACGGAAGATCCCCCGGTGGAAATCAAATCCTCAACAATAAGCACTTTTGATCCTTTTTCCAGATGTCCCTCAATTTGTTTTCCCGCGCCGTGTTCTTTTCTCTCCGGACGAATATAGATCATGGGCTTGCGAAGCTCCTGAGCCAAAAAAGCCGCCCAAGGGATAGCCGCAGTCGCGGTTCCTCCAACAACATCAAAAACAATGCCTTTATCATCAATTATCTTTTTGAAAGATTCTATTATTTTTTCCCGCGCGTCCACAAATCCTATCAATTTTCTATTGTCACAATAAACCGGAGACTTGATGCCGCTCACCCACGTGAAAGGAGGATCCGTTTTCACTTTCACGGCCTCTTTTTGTAGCAAAACCTTCGCGATTTCCCTTTCAAGTCCCATGCCCGGAGTATAGATTACCAAAACCTCCGGGTCAACATTTACAAAACCCTAGTAATAATGCTTCTTTCCCTGCGCATCCCGATGATACTTCCCCAGTTCCGGCAGTTTTTTCAAATAATCAAACTTCATGACAGGACCCTTCCTGCAGACAAGATCCCCCGTATCATCTATCGCGCATTGCCCGCAAACCCCGATCCCGCATTTCATATATTTTTCCATCGACATAAAACAATCCACATCCGCTTTTTCCGCTATTTCTCCAACCGCAAGCATCATTCGTTCCGGACCGCACGTAAAAACCTTGTCTATTTTTTTCTCCTTCAAAACTTTTCGAAGGATTTCAGTTACAAATCCCTTGAATCCGGCTGATCCGTCATCGGTTGAAATATGAAGATTTATATTGTCCAAACCGAGGATTTTGTGAGTGTACGAAAGTAGCTCCTTGTTTCGGGCTCCCAGCAAAAATTCCACGTCACAACCTTTTCGAGTCGCTTCATAAGCCGCGAAATACATCGGAGCGGCGCCATAACCTCCCGCCACAACAGCAATATGTTCTCCTTTTGAAAATTTATAACAAGTTCCCAAAGGCCCACGAACCCCCACCTTGTCCCCTACTTTCATTTTATGCAAAGCCTCGGAAGCGGGACCAACTTTACACACGGTTATCCAAAATTCTTTACCATCATCAAACGCGACAGACATCGGTTTTTCATCAACTCCGGGTATCCACAACATAACAAATTGTCCGGGTTTCGCTCCTAATGAATAGTTAAAAACGAACGTCTTCGTCACGGAATTTTCCTTAACGATTCTGGCAATCTCCAAAACCTGGAATCTCGAGTCAAATTTTTTTATATCCATAAAACAATTTTAGTAAGAATTTAAGCTTCTTGAGCGCATCCGATAATCTCTTCCAGGCTCTTCACTCCGTTTTTATCGCACCATTCAACCATTTCTTTAACAACTTTTCCGAATCCTTCAGCGCCTCGGTAGTAAACCATTGTCCCCATTCCCACCAAGCGCGCGCCAGCCATCATTATTTCAATCGCATCCTCTCCGGTCATAATTCCCCCCGTTCCGATTATCGGCAAGCCTGTCGCCCTATAAATATCGTAAACGGCTTTGACCGCGGAAGGTTTTATACCGGGTCCGGAAAGTCCCCCCGATTTGTTCGCCAAAACAGGTCTCCTCAAATCTATATTGATGGCCATTCCATACAAAGTATTTATAGCGCAGAAACCGTCCGCCCCGGCCTTGGCGCAAGCCTCCGCGACAGAAGCGATATTTGCCACATTGGGAGTCAGTTTTACAACCAAAGGTCTTCCGGTTCTATCACGACATGCCTTCACAACCGTGGCCGCGTCCGCGGCCACACACGCAAACGGCTTACCATGGGCATCCTCAACATTCGGACATCCAAGATTCAACTCTATTATATCGGGTTCACACTTATCTATTTGTTCAGTCAATTTGGCAAATCTTTCCGCGGAAGTCTCAACAATATTCGCGATTATGGGTGCCTTCTTATTTTTATTATATTCGGGAAAAGTTTCCTCAACGGCCTTAGCCGCACCGGCATCGGAAAGGCCAACGGCATTCAAAAACCATTTATCCGTCCCCAGCATCGTGGGGTTTTTATGCCCCGGGTGCTCTTCCAGCCAAATTGATTTTGTAGTAACTCCTCCGGCTCCGTTTCTCACAACATTTTTCAAAGAAGAAGCCGTAACACCCAAAATCCCGGAAGCCAACACAGACGGATTCTCAAATTTCACTCCGCAAAACTCCACTGAAAGATTCACCATAATAATCTCACGTTATTTCTTCAGAACTTTATCAGAAAACATGAGTCCTCACAAACACTCTTTCCCAACTTTATCCCCGACAATTTCACCATCCTTGAAAACCAACTCTCCCCCAACAAAAGTCATCACCGGCCAACCCTTCAAAGACATTCCTTCATAAGGGGACCATCCACACTTTGTAAACAATTTGTCCTTCTCCACTTTTCTTTCCAAGTCCATATCAACTACAACAATATCCGCGTCAAACCCGAATTCAATACGCCCCTTCCCCTTAAGACCGAAAATTTCCGCAGGTTTTTCACAACACAATTTCACAACCTCCGCCTCCGTAAGCCCTTCATCATTGATCGAATTAAACAAAAGCGGCCCCAGAGTATCCAACTCCGGAACTCCGGATGGAGCTTTTAAATAGTCCCGCTCCTTCTCCTCCACGGTATGAGGAGCATGGTCAGTCGCGATAATATCGATCTCACCGAACTTCAATCCCTTCCACAGAGCAAAAATATCTTCCCGACTACGCACCGGCGGATTGACCTTTAAAAAATTTCCCAAAGTCCCGTAATCATCTTCACAAAGGACAAGATGATGAGGGGAAACTTCACATGTGATTTTTTGAAACTTATTCAAAACCTCCAATTCTCCTTCCGTAGAGACATGCGCCACATGTAAACGAGCGCCCAATCTCTCCGCCATTTCGCAAAATCTCTGCACGGCAATAATCGCGCATTCCGGAGAACGGATTTCGGAATGAATAGCCACGGTAATTTTTTCCCCCTGCGATAAATCCTCTACACAATTCTTGAAATTTTTTTCGATACACCCGGCATCTTCGGCATGAACAACAATAAGCTTATTGGATTTACCAAACAATTCCTTCACTGCGGATATGTCATTAACTCCCATGTCCCCCGTTGAATCACACCCGAAAAATTTCACGGCAACAGCATCGGAGGAATTTATCTCCTCCAGATTTTTCCCATTAAACCCGATATAAAGGCCATAATTGCAATACGAACATCCCTCTATCAACTTCCTCTTTTTTTCAAGATCCTCAATGGAAACAACAGGCGGATCATTATTTGGCATATCCAAAACCGTTGTGATTCCCCCCGCGACGGCGGCCGATGAACCCGTCTCCCAATCCTCTTTATAAGATTGTCCGGGCTCCCTCAAATGCACATGCGCATCTATAAGTCCGGGAAAAATAAGCTTCCCCGAACAATCAAAAACTTCACCGGCTTCAGATTCTTCACCCCAATCGCAAACCCGCAAAATTTTTCCGCCCTCAATAAGCACATCCGCTTCAAAAACTCCTGATGAAGACACAACTTGTCCACCTTTCAATAAAATTTTTCCCATAACGAATTTATTTAACATCCTCCCCCATCAAAATTCCTTTTAAAAGGGCCATCCTGACCGCGACTCCGTTTCCGGGCTGTTCAAAGTACTTTGCCCTGGGATCATCATCCACTTCCGGAGAAATCTCATCAACTCTTGGCAAAGGATGAATAACAATCGCGTCGGGTTTCGCTTTTTTCATAAGCTCCCCATCCAAAACATAAGCACCCGCATATTTTTCATAATCACTTCTATCCTTAAATCTCTCCTCCTGAACCCTCGTCATGCTTATCACATCCATCTCCCCGATAGCATCCTCCAGTTTTTCAGATAATTTCACTTCGCGCCCCACACCGGCAAGCTCCTCTCCGATTTCTTCAGGAACAGCCAACGCCTTGGGAGAAACAAGGACAAATTTTACATCGAAATGTTTCAACAATTTACATTGCGAATGAACAACTCTTCCATATTTCAAATCCCCGACCATCCCAATCGTAAGTCCGTCCAGACTGCCCCTTTCCTTCCAAATGGTATAAAGATCCAGCAACCCTTGAGTGGGATGATCATTCGGGCCGTCTCCGCCGTTGATAACGGGAACATCACAGAAACTCGCGAGTTTGGAAACGGATCCCGCCTCCGGATGCCTCATCACAATGACATCGGCCATCCGGGAAACCGTCCTTCCCGTATCTTCAAGAGACTCCTGTTTTTTCAGAGAAGATGTATTCACCATATCGGCATTGCTTATAACACTCCCTCCCAATCTCAACATCGCGGACTCAAAACTGAAACGGGTCCTTGTGGAAGGTTCGAAAAAAAGAGTCGCCATTATCTTGCCGTGCAAATAGTCGCCCCCTCCAACTTCCAGAATTTTTTCCATCTCATCGGCCTCTTCGAACAACTCCAACAATTCATCTCTTTCAAACTGATCCGTGGATAAAATGTGTTTAGCCTCGTGCATGAAATTTTCTTATTTTATCTCCGGTAAAGATTAAAACAAAGACCACCCCATGTAAAGCAATTCAATTGCCAAATCCCACAAAAAATGCTAAATTCGAATAGGCTTAAAATTTAATCCAAGAAACATGAGAAAGCTACTTTCAAACCTCCCGCTTATTGCGCTGGCATTCTTGTTCGCTTCAACGGGAGCCTTCGCCCTCATAAGCAATCTCGGTTAAAAAATTAGACATAAAAAAACCCTCAAGTTCCAACCAACAAATTCGACAACGAACAGAGTTAAAAGTGGAAAACTGATACATCACTGAATCAATTACCTATAAACCGAGTTACCCCGACTTATAATTCGCTCGTTACTTCTCTTCAAACACTAAACCCGTTTGAAGCGAGTTGACGATAACCGTAAAATCTTTGGGAAGAAATTACGACGATGTCTACTAATGCCAATTGAAGCTTGAGGGGCAAGCGACGATAAGTCTTAAAGGGGAAGCTTTAAAAGCTTATCACCGCTTGTACCCCAAGGTTCAAAAGCTATTTTTTATTTTTATTTTTCAAAGAACGCTTACATAATAACATGAATTAAAAATAATTGCAAGTCCCAAAATGCTTTTTTCCCTAAAATTATTTCTCTTGCGTGAATCAGCCTCCATAACTACAATAACTCCAAATGAAAAAAGCGACTCTTGTCCTCAAGGACGGCACCAAGCTTCAGGGAACATCATTCGGTGCGGATATATCCTCCGCGGGGGAAGTGGTTTTTAGCACGGGCATGACCGGATATCCCGAGAGTTTTACGGACCCTTCGTACACCGGACAAATTGTGGTACTCACTTACCCGCTGGCCGGAAACTATGGAGTTGGAGGGGATTGCAAAGACAAAGACGCAGTATCAAAAAGATTTGAAAGCTCAAAACTCCACATAAAAGGATTGGTGGTAAGCGAATATTCCGAAAATTACAGTCACTGGGACGCAAAAAAATCCCTGGGAGATTGGCTCAAAAAAAATGACATTCCCGCGATAACAGGTATAGACACAAGAGCTCTCACTCAAAAACTCAGAGAGCATGGGACATTGCTCGGAAAAATAATCCAT
>PXEC01000030.1 GCA_003566255.1 Candidatus Peregrinibacteria bacterium
ATTTTTGAAACTTTTTTCGGGGGAGGGGTTCATGAGGGAGGAGGTCGTTCAAGAGCGGGAACGAGAGGTCCTATAAGAGGAGGCGATATTGAATCGGATATAAGAATCTCTTTTGAGGAGGCTGTTTTCGGCTGTGAAAAACAGTTGGAAATCACCAAAGCCGATGTCTGCCAAAAATGTAAAGGCAAGGGCGCGGAGCCCGATTCGTCAATCATCAGTTGTAAAACATGCGGAGGCACCGGAGAAATAAGATCCGTCAGAAATACCATTCTGGGACAGATGGCCACCTCACGAACTTGTGACGACTGCGGCGGTGAAGGCAGAGTTCCGGAGAAAAAATGTACAACCTGTCACGGGACCACAAGAAGCAGAGCGAAAGAAGTTGTAAAAGTAAAAATCCCCGCGGGAGTGGACAACGGATCCACGATAAGATTGAGCGGAAAAGGAGAAGGAGGCGTGAAAGGCGGGTCTTCCGGAGACCTTTATATAAATCTTCATGTTCAACCAAGCGGGAAATTCATCCGATCCGGCCATGACATCCATAGCACCGTGCGAATTCCCGTTGTGCAAGCGGTCCTGGGAGGAGAAGCCGAAGTTGAGACCGTGCACGGCAAAGAAAGGATAAAAATTCCTCCGGGAACCGAGGACGGAACGGTATTCAAAATAAAAGGAAAAGGTGTTTTTAATCCGGGGAGAGGTGTTAAGGGAGATCATCTCGCGAAAGCAAAAGTGGAAATCCCGTCCAAACTTTCAAAAAAAGAAAAAGACCTTTATATACAGCTTGCGGAAGAAGCCGGCGCGGATGTAAAAAAAGGAGGCTGGTTTTCTTGAGTTGTTTTTCAGAAATTGTTGCAAAAAAATGAGCTTCGTATTACAGTTTAGTACATGGACAGCGCGCATCTTTCATGGGATTTGTTTGTGATAGTATTCTTTGTTGTTATTGTGGCTTACAGTTTGATCATCGGCCGCGATAATACGCTGAAGGTCATTTTGGGGACTTATGTTGCCGCGTTGGCGGCGGATGCTCTTGGGAATCTTTTCGGCGCTCATCTGGCGAGTTCCGAGTTCTTTATAAAACTTCTTCAATTGTTGCAATTGGGAACGGAAAGCGAATCCATCGTCTTTGTAAAAGTCCTTGTCTTTGTGATGATGGTGATATTGTTCGCGGTGAAAGGTGCTTTTGCCGTGGAAACCGCCGACGACAGATCAGGGGCTGTAAGAATTATTTTGAGTTCCATCTATGCCGTTATGAGCGCGGGCCTGATCATAAGCGTTATTCTTGTTTTTGTTAGCGGATATTCTTTTGTTACCGGAACGGGGGGTACGGGAGCGGTTTTCGCGGAAATATATGAGGAATCCGTTTTGGTCAATTCAATGATAAAACACAGTTATTTGTGGTTCTCCA
This sequence comes from Candidatus Peregrinibacteria bacterium, assembly GCA_003566255.1. Classification (GTDB taxonomy): domain Bacteria; phylum Patescibacteriota; class Gracilibacteria; order UBA1369; family LOWO2-01-FULL-3; genus SLNK01. The sequence goes on from PXEC01000030.1 coordinate 1,406, forward strand.
TCCCTGCTCTTTCTTTTCTTATTCACAGTCTTTACAGTAAAAAAGCTTAATTTTTCCTTGCTTTTAACCTCTTTGGTGCATAGAATGTCCTAAGATTTTTTGTGGGTCGGTAGCTCAGCCTGGTAGAGCAACAGCCTTTTAAGCTGATGGTCCTGGGTTCGAATCCCAGCCGACCCACCAGAAATTTTTATTTTTTAACCTTACTCTTATGAAGAGAAGCGTAAAAATCCTCCTGAGTCTGGGACTGATTTCCGTTTTTGCGGTTTTTGCTTTCGGTTGTGAGACCGAAGTTGAGGAAACGGATGTTGATGTTCCGGAAGTTGAGGAGACCGATGTAGAGCCGCAAACTTATGTCGGCGACAGCTTTGCTTTGGAATATCCCGGAACATGGGTTTATGAACAGCCTGCCGACCATGTCCTTATTTTCAGTGGTCCTGAGGGAACCGAAGCTTATGACGCGACGGTAAATGTGCAAACTCTGGAAATGGGTGAAGCCTATCAAGAAATTGCGGATTTGTATGAGGACTTCAAAGTCCAGATTGAGGGTGTCGGCGGAACCATTTCCGAAATGGTGGAAAAAGATTTTCATCAAGACGGTGAAGTCTTTGAGGCGGCTGAATTTTCTGCCGAATACGAGGATTTTGTTGTCTTTAATCAATTCCTCTTGGTTGTCGATCGCGGCGACGGTTATTTGCATCAAGTAAGTTATACGGCTCCGAAAAACATATATGATGAGTATGAGCCTGTAGCGATGTCAATAATTGAGTCTTTTCAATTGATCTAATCTTAATTCTCGGGGCTTTATAAGCCCCGAGTTTTTTTTATTTCAGACAATACTTCGTGCACCCGAATTAAAAGGCTTCCGCTAAATAAAATCATCAGGTCTTTGAACTTCGCGCGGGTATTTTTTTGGGGTTTTTGCACAGCTTGGTTAACTTTGTTGCGGAAGTAAATTTAACCTCGTTTCTATGAAAACAGATATCCTGTCCCCTATGTTTTTCGGGGAAAAAGATATTCCGGTGAACGGAGAATGTTCGCCCGAAATCATCTTCCGTGATCCCAGATTCTCCGAACTCCTGGGTGAAGAATACGCGGAAGCCCTTCCCCTTTTCAAAAGAGTGCTGGCCGGAGATCAGTCGCTGTCCGGAGAAGATCTTAAAAAAGTGGCGGAGGCTTTTGAGGTCGCTTTGCTGAGATGGCATGAAAAAGTGGCCCGCCTGGAACGGGTTGTTGATTTTGAAAGATCCGATGGAAAAGAAACTCCTTGGGACACGGAGGATCTTGCCAACGCTATAACAAAAGCGGCGGAAACTTTTTTTGATAAACTTCGTTCTTTGGGACACAAATTCCGTGAAAATCCGGAGCTTGACGGCAAGGAGGCAAAAGTCATCAGGGAGATGATAAACGGAATCCTTGAGAGAATTTCTTCCGTTGTCGTTTATGAGGGAGCTCCCGTCGTCCGTGAACATATAAATAAGGAGCTAGCGGGAGTTTTTCAATTGAGGACTGTCGGCAATACAAAGGGACCGGACAAAAACGCCGCTCTTTATTTTCGAGGTTCCAAAAGAAGTGATCTTGCGGTTTGCACCGAAGGAGAGCGTCTTCTCAAAAATTTGGAAAAACATTCGTTGGATCCCGAAAAATATGAAGTCCTGACTTTGAAGTTGTCCGGAAATCCGGTTGTCATGGTTGCTCCCAGAGGCGCTCAAGGGTGTGTTGGATTGAAGGACCTGTTTGAAGAAACGGGAGTTATTCTTTCCCCCGATGAAGTCAAAACCGCTCCGGACATTATCTTTCTTGGCGCGCCGGATGAGGTTTTTGAAGGGATATCCGGGATAGTTCAGGGAAGTGAAGGAAAGATCCTTGAAGTTGAAGGAAGTTACAAACGATTTCATTACACCGCGGAAAACGGGACCACCGTTTACGCAGTGGGCGGGGGAAAGGATGGAGAAGGCCGGGAACTGGATTACTTCGGTGTATTCAAAAAAGGTTCTTTTCAGTTGGCTTCAACAAGACAACTCCAAAGGGCCACCGAACTGTTGGCAAAAACCGGTCGCCCCGTGACCCAACCTTACGAAAAAGCAAACAGCGGGTTTAGATATAAAACCGGCGAACGTGAGATAAGCGATGAAGAAGCGGCAAAAGAAATGGTGGCTCCTTTTCACGGGACATTCCTTCTGTGGCATTACACGGACACTCCACTTGAGGAGTTGGAATCCAGAATAATCCCCAACAGAACGGTTCAACACACTCTTTTTGAAGGTCAATCGGGGATGGGGAAAAGTGAAATGGAGCAGTTCACCAGAGTTTTGCTTAGAAATCTGCGAATTCTGCATGACATCATGGAAAACAGTGACGATGCTCAGCTTAGAGAACTGGCGGAGGGGATAAGCATGTTGAACGAGTTTCAAATATATTCCGCCGGCGATGACATGGGACAAATTTTCTTTGACGAAAAAACAAGAGCTTTGAAATGTAAAACACACGAGAGGGGACGTTTCACAAGACTGGACAATGTCCCGGAATTTGAGGATCTGCAAGCAAGGGAGACAAAACCTCTCGGGGCGAACGGCGCGGAAATTTCGACCACAAACAACAGAGTCATCCAGCGAGATAAAGAACTTGAAATCTTACATAAAGTCCCCATTTCCGTTCGCAATGCGGCTTTGGCAACAAATATGCCTCTGCCTGTCGAGGGTATTGATCCACGCAAACCCGTGCAGGAAGTTGATTTTGAGACATATATTCAGGCATTCGCTCTGTATCAGAATATCCCGAACGGCACAAAAGACTCCGTTGACCCGACGCAGAGTCCGGGAACAATGCATGAGTTCATGGGACAATACAGCGTTGCCGGTGGACCCGGATGCGAAAACGCGGTTGCCGTGAGAAAATTCATGTTTGAAAGGGAAATCGCCAGAAGGAAAAGAACGGGAGACAACAAAATGCGTTTCTACATAATGAATACCGATATGGACAGGCCCTCCTGGATTGACGAAGAAGAATATGCTTCTCTTAATGAGGCCGAAAAACAGAAAGTCGCTTTTGCCACGGTGGCCAGATCATGGGCCGATGTGGATGAGTTGCTTCCTTCAAAAGTTCAGGCGGCGTTCAAATTCGCGGAAGAAAACCTGGGCATCAATCTTGCTGAACTTGCTTACAGGTCAGAACGCATGAGCGCGACCGCGATGCGCCTTTACTTTGAGAAAAGGCTGGATAAGGTCAAAAATCGAAATTAAAATTTTTTTAACCCATTTAAATATGTCTACTGAAAAATTTGAATCTCAGGGCATCGGAAAGCAAGAAGATTCGGTACCTGAAGATGCCGGAACTGCGGAGTCCGTTCGTGAAACGGTGGATAAAGTCCGCGGTGAAGTTTGTCCTCTCTTCGACACGTCGTCCTCAAACTCCGATAGGTCCTGGGACGCCATTGAATATCCGGACCCTCCGAAGGATTGCCCCTCTCGTTCGGATTGCTCCCCTGACAGTAGAGGGGACTTGTTTTGGGTAGACGGCTAAAGTCAGTTTTCTTCCTTTAGTTCGCCTGCCAGGTCCCTCTCCATTATTTCCTCGATCTCGGAGAGTTTGTCGGTCTTCGCCAGTGCCCACATAAGTTTTGTTACGGTTGCTTCCGTGGTCATGTCTTTGGATGAAATGGCTCCCGCCTTCTTAGCGGCGAGGCCGGCCTCGTAAGCGGTGAGATTTGAAGTTCCCATTTCCATTTGATTCGCCATTATCACCGGAATTCCCGCTTTTACCGCCTTTGATATCTGCGGAGCTATTGAATTTTCCTGAAACGGGATATTGCCCGGTCCGAATCCTTCTATCACTATTCCTCTTACTCCCCTTCTCATCGCTCCATCCAAAACGGAAGGATTGAACCCGGGGAACAACTTTATAAGCGCGATGTTCGCATCAAATTCAGGCCGATATTTCATCATCCTTTTCCTTCTTTTTTTGCGCCAATCGTAAAGTGTGTTCGGTCTTCCGAGTTCTCCAAGATAAGGGTAATTGGGAGAATGAAAAACATCCACAAAAGATTCTCTGTATTTCTTCGCTCTGTTTCCTCTTATGATCTTATTCGCGAAGACTATACAGACCTCCGCGATGTCCAAAGTCGCGGTTATGCATGCATATATCAGATTGTTTCTTCCGTCGCTTGTTATCTGTTCCAGGGGGATTAGAGATCCCGTGAAAACTATCGGTTTGCTTAAATTTTGCAACGCGTATGAAACCGCGCTGGCCGAATATGCCATCGTGTCTGTTCCCTGCACCACAACAAATCCGTCATAACTTTCATAACTTTGATGGATTTTTTTTGCTATTTCCGTCCAGTTTGCAGGGCTGAAATTTGAGCTGTCCTTGTTCACTACCATCTTGAAATCCAGTTGCATGTGCCTCTGTATTTCCGGGATGTCCCTTATGATTTCCGCGGCGCAGGTGGCGGGTTGAAGAACTCCGGTTTTTGGATTTTTTGTCATGCCTATGGTCCCGCCCGCGAACAATAAGCATATTTTTGGTCTTCTCATGACGGTATTTTATCCTTTTGCAACAAAAATAAAAGTAAAAAGACCCCCATTTTTTATCAAGCTAAAAACGGCTGTGCTAGGCGCTTTAGATTTTTTTTAGTTTTTTCTTAATTTTTTTTAACGGGAATTTAATTTTTGTTTGTTACGGTCGGTCTGCTCTTCACGCGTGGGGCCTAAAAATAAATTTCTAACACACACAAAAATGGAAAATTTGAAAAAACATTTTGTTTTGATGACCCTTGCGGTCATGGCGTTTCAAATTGCTTCGTTCCATCTGCCAATGGCTTCCGCTTCTCCAAACGGCACGGCCGGAGAAGTCGTTATTAATGAAGTCGCTTGGGCGGGGACCGCGGACAATTGGCGCGACGAGTGGATAGAACTCCACAATATAACCAATCGTGACATTGATTTGAGCGGTTGGTACATAGAGGACGATCGGGATAGGGTCTATCTGATTGAAGAAGGGGAAATCCCCGCCCGCGGCTATTTTGTAATCGCGGATAAGTCCGATTCTTTGAGTAATGTTGAAATTGACGCGGTTATAACTTTGTCCTTGGTGGACGGCGGCAACAGTTTGATCTTGAAGAACGCCGGCGGCGACACGATTGATGTTGTGAACAGTTCTGCGGGGCCTTGGTTCGCGGGAGATTCATCCACAAGAGCGACCATGGAAAGAATAAATCCTTCTTTGTCCGGCGATCTTGCGGAAAACTGGGCTTCAGCGGTCTCCGGTAACGGGGCTAAAGGCAGAGACGGATGCGATATTCTGGGAACTCCGGGAGGAGTAAACAGCACTTATGACGGCGGAGGACCGGAAGTTTCAATGGGGAAAGACGGTTCCGTAGTTTATTCGGGGAATTTTGTAAGTTTTCCTGTTGAGATTGATGAGGTGTCCGATTTGTACGCGTATGGTTTCGAAATCAATTATGATCCGGATGTTTTGAATTTTGTTGATGCCACGGAAAGTGATTTTTTGAAGGAAGCGGGTGTGGACACGGCTTTTTACGCGGCTCTTTTGAACGGGGAAGAAGGGAATTTAATCGTGGGAAACGCCAGACTTCTTAATCCTCCGGTTGGCATGAACGGAACTGGGAACCTTTTTGACCTTAAGTTTGAAATTTTGACTACTGAAGAAGACCAAACCGCAGTCGTTTTCGGTGCCGGAAGTTTTATTGCCGATTCTGAAGGGGATATTCCCGCGAAGCTTGTCGGTCTTGATCTTCCGCTCTCCGAGGACGGAACCGGTGGCGTCGGGCCGGTCACAAATCTGCAGGCTTCCGAGGGAGAAGATCGATACAGCATAAAAATCAGCTGGTCATGCTCCGATGCGGACCTTTATGTGATTGAAAAGAAGATGCACGATGGAGAATTCCTTAATGTCGGAGAAGTTGAGGACTGTTCTTTCACGGATTATCAAAACATAATCCCCCATTTGTCCTATCAGTACAGAGTTATCCCTGCAAAAAACGGTATGTTCGGAGAAGCGGGACTTGTTCAAGGTGTTGATAGCCGCGGTTTAAAAGGGGACAACAACAGAAGTGACAGTGTTGACGGCAGAGATATAGAGAATTTGGCGAGAGCGTTCGGCAGTCAATATGGAGATCCCGAGTACAATCCTCTCGCGGACACGAATTTTGACGGAATGATAGATGGTAGCGATCTGATAGATATAGGTCTTAATTTCGGTTTAACTTATTAACTTTCCGGAGGGAAGGGGTTTGTTTCATCACTCCTTCCCTCCTAAAAAAATCCCATTTAACAAAACTAATCATGAGTACAAGAAAATTTACATTCACGGTTTCCGTTCTGCTGGTCATTATTTTCAGTTCCGTGATTTATCTAAGAACATCGCTTGCCAACGATTTTTCGGATAATGGAGACTTTGACAACTATGTCGGTAGAGTTTTTATGTCCGCGGAGTTCCCGGATGAAGAACTGTTAAGAATTGCCGTTAAAGCTGATGAGATGGCCGTCCCCGTGTTGGGGATAGCCTTCCATCTTGAGTACGATTCCGAGGATATCGCTTTCTTGAGATATCTGCCCGGAGACTTTTTGGAAAGAGGAGGATCTCCTTTTTATATTGTCAGGCCTCTCCCCGAGGAGAATAAGATTATTTTTGGAGAGACATTGCGACACGATGACAGTTTTCCGGTCGGAAGCGGAGACATAGCTTATTTCGATTTTCAAATCCTCTCCGGCGATGAGTGGGATTTTAGATTTGACAGAGGTGTTTTGTCGGGAACCGATACTCCCAGACAGGACATAGATAAAGTTCTTTGGGAGGATTTATGGGTAGACAATTCTTCTCAAGATGGTTATGCGATCAACGGAATCGTCGGAGGTCTACTGTCCGGCGGAGAGGCGTCCGGTGAAGGGACTTTTTCCTCCTTTTCAATCGGGCGTGTTGTTCCGGTACTTCTGTTCTTTTCTGCTTTTTTGGTCGCTGTCCGCTTATTTAGGCACAAAAAGAGTACTCGTCCCGTTCTTACACAATAGACATCTTCAATATGTCAATTTTTAAATGGATTTTATCCTTTGTTTTTGGAATGATTTGTATTAAATTGTGGGTAGTCAAAATTTCTTAACCCCCATTCCAAACGCCATGCCTAAAAAGTATATCTCCATTCAAGATGCAGCGGATTTAAGTAAAAAATCTGTACAGACCATAAGAAGAGCCATCAAGGCAAAAAAAATCTCAGCCAGGAGAAAAAGGACTCCTCAAGGATTTAACTACATGGTGGAGTTGGATTCACTTAACAACGCTTTCGGATTGAAGCCCGTTAAAGAAGAGAGCAAAGAGACCAAAAAATCCGCCCCCGTTAAGAAAACATCCGAATCCAAGGATATTTCAATAGGCGCTAATGACTTCAAGGATTTTGTCAGGACGATGGAAACATTGTTGGCCCAACACAATGAAGAAAGAAAAAGTTTTTTACAGCTTGTTAATACTTTGCAGGAGAAAATCTTTGTGCTTGAGAATCAGTTGAATCTCTTGAAAGCTCCTCCAAAGAAGAGATGGTTCAGTTTTCGCAAGTAGCCCGTCACTTACAGCATGTCGTTATTCAAAAATACTCTCGCTCAGATTGAAAAAGCGGCTTCCTTGATTGGTCTTGATGAGGATGTGCTTCATATTTTGTCCGAGCCTCAGAGAAAGGTTGAAGTTTCCGTTCCCGTTAAGATGGATGACGGTTCCTTGAGGCTTTTTGAAGGTTTCAGAGTCCAGCACAATAATGTTTGCGGTCCTTACAAGGGAGGTTTCAGATATCATACTCAGGTTGATATGGAGGAGGTCAAAGCTCTTTCCGCCTGGATGACCATAAAGTGCGCCGTTGTGGGAATACCTCTGGGAGGCGCGAAAGGAGGTGTCGTGGTTAATCCGAAAGAACTTTCCGAGGGCGAGATTGAAAGGTTGACCAGAAGTTATGTCAGGTTGCTGGAGCCTGTTATAGGCCCGGATACGGATGTTCCCGCGCCGGACGTTAATACCAACGCGAAGATCATGGATTGGTTCGCGGATGAATATTCAAAGCTCAAGGGGAAGGATATGAGGGGTGTTGTTACGGGAAAGTCACTTGAAAACGGTGGCAGTAAAGGCAGAAGCGCCGCGACCGCCCAAGGAGGAGTCTATATTCTTGATGAATTTTTAAGGGAAAAGGGGATAAAATCTGAAGAAGCCAAGATTGTGGTGCAAGGGTTTGGGAATGCGGGGGCGACTGCTGCAAAACTACTCACGGATGAGGGCTACAAAGTTGTGGGAGTTTCCGATTCCCAAGGTGGAATAGCATGTGCCCACGCGGTTAATCCGGAAGAAATATCTTCTTGCAAAGTGGATAAAAGCAGTGTTGTTCATTGCGGGGATCCCGCTGATTGCAGACGCGTTTCAAACGAAGATCTGTTGGAATTGGAATGTGATGTTTTGGTTCTTGCGGCTATGGAAAACCAGATCACGAAGGAGAACGCTGATCGCGTGAAAGCAAAATATGTTTTGGAGCTTGCCAACGGACCCATAACTCCCGAGGCCGATGAACTTCTGAAACAAAAAGATATTTGTGTCATCCCGGATATTCTGGCGAACGCGGGAGGAGTGACGGTCAGTTATTTTGAAATGTTGCAAAACGCGGACAACAATTATCTCTCAGAAGAAGAAATCAATAAAAA
>PXEC01000130.1 GCA_003566255.1 Candidatus Peregrinibacteria bacterium
ATGAGAAACAATCTTTCTCTTTACAAGGGATTGCTTCTGTCCGATGAAATCGCGGATCTTAATTCCGGAAAGTCCTCCGCGGTGGAAAGTTTTATAAAAACAATAAAAGATTTGCAGAATATGAATTCGGAATTTTCTGCGTCCGGTATGATAAAACATGTGCTTGATCGCACCGGTTATAAAAGAATGCTTGATGACGGAAGTGTTGAGGGAGAGGCAAGACTGGAGAACATCGGAGAGCTGATTTCCGTCGCGCAGAAGTATGACAAACTTGAGCCGGGCATTTCTTTGAATATTTTTCTGGAGGAAATAAGCCTTATATCCGATATCGATATGGTGGATGACAATGATAACGCGGTTACTCTCATGACCGTTCATTCCGCCAAAGGCCTTGAGTTTCCCAATGTTTTTTTGACCGGTCTGGAAGAGGGCATTTTCCCTCACAGCAGAAGTTTGTTGGACAGAAATGAGTTGGAAGAAGAGAGAAGGCTTATGTATGTCGCGATGACAAGAGCTATGGACCGTCTTTATCTGATTCACGCAAGAAACCGGACTCTTTACGGGGAGTCCCGTGCCAATGCTCCTTCACAGTTTTTGGCGGACTTAAGCAAAGGTCTGATTGAGGCAAACTTTGGAGGTCACGGCGCCAGAACTCATATGTCGGTCAGTGATATCGGGGAGACTCCGGTTCCCGTTGAACTCGATAGCGGCGTGGACATTGCCTTGTCTCAAGGAGATAAAATAGCGCATAATACTTTTGGCGAGGGGATCGTTGTCGATGTTAAAGGGGGCGTTGCCACTATAGCTTTTGAAGATCCCAAGGTGGGCATAAAAAAACTGGCGCTTAGCATAGCTCCGTTAAAAAAGATTTGATATGAAGATATTTTTTATAGGCGATATATTCGGTGAGGGGGGCAGGAGGATCGTTAGGGATGTTTTGCCCGGGGTAAAAGCAAAATACTCCCCGGATGTAGTTATCGCCAATGCGGAAAACATTACTCACGGAAGCGGTTTTTCTTATAATTCCATAGAGGAGATGAGGGAAGCGGGGATCGATTTTTTTACTTCCGGCAATCACGCGTGGAGTAATTCAGACGGGCGCGAACATCTTGATGACAAGGATTTTCCGGTTCTGAGACCAGCAAATTTTTCCGCGTTCAAAATTTCGGGACGCGGTTATGATATTTTCACTTGCAAAAACGGTGAAAAAATTCTGATCATAAATTTGATGGGCAGAGTTTTTATGAAGAGAGATTATGAATGTCCTTTTTTTATGATGGATAAAATCCTGGAAGAAACTTCGAATGAGGATTTATCAGCGATATTTTTAGACTTTCACGCGGAGGCCACTTCCGAGAAGGAGGCGATGGGGTTTTATCTGGACGGAAGAGTAAGCGCCGTTATTGGAACTCACACTCACGTTCCGACTATGGATTACAGAATTTTGAAAAATGGCACCGCGTACATGTCCGATGCCGGAATGACAGGACCGGAGGATTCCGTTATAGGAGTTCGCAAAGAAATTATTATTAAGTCTTTTTTGACCCAGATCCACGCCAAGCATGAACCGGAGACTTCCGGCCCCATGCTGTTTAACGGCGTTATTATAGAGGTTGACTCTTCGACACAAAAAGCGTTAAATGTTGAGCATGTCCATGTACGAAAATAATTTTGAAACTCGGCGTTCCTATACTTGGCTTATTTGCCTTCTTGTAGCGGTTTTTGCGTTTGTTCTGGGTTGGCAGGCCACTATTTGGGGTGTTTTGGGCGATGGAAGGGTTGTCGAGGAAGATAAGACTTTGCCGTTTTCAACGAACGACATAGACCCTTTGGATATGAATCTTTTTTGGACGGTTTGGAGCAAGGTCGAAAGCAAGTATGTTGACGTCGAGGACATAAAGGAAGATAACGTCATCTATGGCGCGATAAGCGGAATGGTGCGTGGTTTGGGAGATCCCTACACCGTTTTTATGACTCCCGATGAAGCTATTGAATTTACCGAAACTTTGGAAGGCAAGTTGGAAGGCATAGGAGCGGAGCTGACTATCAAAGACGGATACCTGATTATTGTTTCTCCTCTGCGCGCAAGCCCGGCTGAGAGGGCGGGACTTTTACCAAAAGATATAGTTTATAAAATAGACGGAAAACTCACGTCCGAGATGACGCTTTTGCAAGCGGTTATGGCGATCCGGGGGGAAAAGGGGACAACCGTAACTCTTACGATTATCCGCGAGGGCGTGGATACTCCTTTTGACGTCAGTATTGTACGTGACAGCATAGATATCGAGAGTGTTTCGGTAGAGTATCTCGATGGGGATATAGTCTATCTGGGCGTTAATCAGTTTAACGATAAAACGAATGAGGAATTCGGGAACGCGATTTCAGATTTGGTTTTGGATGAGCCGAAGGGAGTTATAGTGGACCTGCGTTTTAACGGCGGAGGATATCTTGATATAGCGGTTGACCTTCTCTCCTATCTTTTGCCGACCGGTGAAGAGGCCGTTACGATAAGGGAACGAAGCAAGCCGGACTCTGTTATAAAGACTAACGGCAAACCAAAGCTCTTGAATGTGCCTTTGGTTGTTCTTGTTAACGAGAGCAGTGCGTCCGCTTCTGAAATCGTGGCCGGTGGTATTCAGGATCATAAAAGAGGTATTCTTATGGGAACGCAAACATTCGGCAAGGGAAGTGTCCAGGAAGTAGAAATGTTCGCGGATGGTTCAAGTCTGAGGATGACCATCGCAAGATGGTTTACGCCTGACGGAAGGAATATAGACGAAGTTGGAATAATGCCGGATATCATTGTTGAATTGACGGATGAGGACATCGAAGCCGAGCATGACGCTCAAAAGGAAGCGGCCGTAGAGTATTTGCTAAATCTTTAGCGACAGTAGTTCCTTTTTTAATAATGGGTAAAAGATTTGAAAAGTACTTGACGTGTTTTTGTTTGGTTGTTATAAGTAGAGACCATTATTATTTATTCTCTTTATTATGAAAGTAACAATTTTTGCACCCGATGAATTAATGCCAAAGGTTGAGAATCTTCGAAAAGAAGCTGAGGACGCGGAATTGATCGCCAAAAACGTGATCTCCACACAAGTAGGAAAGCCTGTTTTCCAAACAAGAAGGCAGATTGAAGGGGCGTCTGATATTCCGCTCGATGACGATTGCTACGGAATATACATCGGGGGAGATGTTGAGCGATTGGAGATATATGGAAACGAAGGGTTGGCGTTCCCGGAAAGTGTTCTAAAAGACCTTGATGAGTTCAATAGATGGGTCCTGGGAGTTATACACACGGCCATGTCTCCACGATCCGAAATCGAAGATGAGAAAGCGGAGGACTAAAGATTTTCAGGTTCACCGCCCATCGCTGAAGTGGGGTTGTCCGGCTGGAAATCGGGGCTGAAAATTTCGATGTGGGATAAACACACCACCGCCAATACCCTCCCTTTAAATTTCTGCTTCTCCAGTTCACGCCGGCTCATAGCCTTCGATGTGTCCAAAAGTTTTTTGAATGTTTCGTTTTCTTTTCTTTTATTGCTTTTTCTGGAGTCGTTAAAATTGGAGAAATACAGTTTCCTTATTTCTCCTTCTTTTCTCCCAAAATTTTTATTTATCACATCTATTGCCATGTCTACTTTTATTGCCGTGTCTGCTTTTCTCGAGTATATGGATTCTTTCGCGCGCATTATCGCCATAGCCGCTTCGTCTTCACTTACTCCGGCTTCCTCCGCCACAACGCGGCTATATGGTGAGACAATTACTTCAGCAATGCCTATCCCCAATTTTTCCGCCATTCCTTTTATATATTTTTCTTCCTTGGTTTTTCTTTTTGAAAGATCGATTATTATCGCCGTCAGGTTTTCTCCCGACCCGATAACTTTATCGAACGCCTCTTTCGCCACTTCCTCCGCGCATTCTTCCGTAAGCCCGATCACGTCTATTGTGTAATCCGGATACTCGTGTCTTTCTATGCGAGGAATTAGTTTCTCATTGACTTTTGTGGAAGTCTCTTTGATTCTTTGCATTGCTTTTCTTATCATTTCTCGCACATCATCACGGGTCACCCCGTCATCGCGGGGCACGTCGATTCCCGGCAGAGTTTGTTGACGGGGAGTTATAAACGGATCTTCCGATGCTTTGCTGTTTGTTTCCTTTTCTTTCATGTTTTCAGATGATAATCGGCTCTCACAAGATTTTTAATAATACCACAAAAACCCCATGCTTCACAAGCACGGGGTTTTCTAAAAATCTATTTTCCAAGAGAACTTAAAAGGTCTCTTCTGTGTTCTTCCTCGTCCATCAAAATATCTTCCAATTGTCTTCTGATTCCGTATTCCTTTAGTTCTTCCGCCTGTTCTATCAGCCCTTTGTATATCTTTATCGCAAGCTCTTCTCCCGCCAGATCCTGCTCTAGCATCGCTTTTGAATCTTCCGATATTTCTCTTTTTTCAACGTCTATTGTCGGTGTTCCTCCAAGATCGGCTATCATTTCCGCGACCATTATCGCATGTGCCAATTCTTCTTTTGAGTGAACAACCAGTTCCTCCGCGATCGCGTCATATTCCGGGCCGGTTATAACCGCCGCGTGTTGTACATACTGGATGGAAGCCGCGTATTCCCATTCCAGTGCTTTGTTCAGTCCATCTATGAACTGTTCTTTCGTTACGCTCATAATTTTTGGGTTAAAAGGATTAATATTTTATATTTCGATTTTCATAAGATCTTCGGCCAGCACAACGTTATCATGTTTGTCCGTTTTCTTTTTGAAAATCCCAAGATTTTCGTCGCGAATGTGTGTCGCCACCGTTTTTCTTACATTTGCATCCTTTGAAATTTCTATTACCTGATCAATTGTGAGATGTGTCGGAGAAGGATTCGCGCAGCCCGCTTCTATCAAAAGTAAATCCGTGTCTTTTGCCTTGTCTTTCAGGTATTTGAGGTTGTGTTCCCCTCCCACATCGCCGGTATAAACTACGGACTTTCCGTCAAAAGTTATTTTTATTCCAAGCGATTGATACCATTGCACGTGCTTTATTTCAAAAAGTTCTATATCAATTTCATCGGTTTTTATTTTTTTAACTCCTTCAATGAATTTGATCGGATAAGGTTCTTGCGGTTCCACCCAAAAAACTTCTCTCAATTTTTTCCATCGTTCCTCTATTGATTCCGGTCCGATTATTGTGAGTTCTTTGTGGCCTCTCTCCGGGAAATAAAGATCATCAACCCATCTTGAATGAACAAGTGGCATTGCGTCCGCGAAATGGTCCGTGTGAAAATGTGAGACAAAAAGAATATCAATTGCCTGCAGATCCACGCCCAATTCCGCGAGCCTTCCCGTTGAGTTGTGCCCGATATCAAGCAGGATTTTTTTGTTGCCTGCCTCTAACAAGTAGCACGACGGCCTTCTTGTTTTTGTGGGGACCATCGCCCCCGAGCCGATTATTGTGAGTTTGAATTTTTCCATAGGCTTTATGTATTTTTACAGTAGAAACAGTTTCTTAGCAATGTTTAATCTCGGCTTGACATTTTTAAAAAAATGATTAGTATTGGTTTCTGTTTTATTAATTTTTTTGATATGGAACGTCTAAATTCAAAAGCTTTTGAAACTTCTGAAGAGGTGCTTCCTCCCGTTTCCGGAGTGTCGGAAGGGTCGGCGGAATTGAATGAGGAGAGAGTGGGGATTTTTACAAGGTTAAACGAAATTTTGAATGCTTACTTTTCTCTTGCCGAAGGGCCTCAATTTACTGTGGTAAAGCAAGCCAGAGTTGATGAAATAGGGAACGCTTTGGTCAAGCATGAGTTGTATCCCGGACCGGCTATTCATAATTTTCTTCTTGAAAAAAAAGGGCTTTCACGTCCCGATGTATCTCAAAAAGGGGGTTTTATGAGAGTGCTGGCGGATATGATCCCGGATGAATACCCGGATGCTGATAGCTTGATTAAAGATATTAAGCGGTTTGCGTAAAAGGTGCTTTTTTCAAGTTTTTTTTCGCTTCTTTGTATCCTATTTCTATTAACGCTTTTATGTGTTTTGTTTTCACTTTGCTGAATGAACTCAGTTCGGGTTTTATCATTACATCCGCGTCTTCCGTTTGATTGTTTGTGGATGCCGCCATTAGGTAATTGAATGCGTTTATGAGTACTCCCAAAACACTATCGGGTTTCCTCCCTTTATAATTACCGTATAAATCAACTCCTATTATATGGTCAGCCCCCATTTCAGCCACTGTCTTTACGGGAACATTTTCAACCACTCCTCCGTCAATCAAAAGCTTGTCATCAATTTCTTCAGGTACGAAAACGCCCGGAAGACAAGAACTTGCTATTACCGCTCTGCCAAGATTGCCTTTTTTCAATGCGACTTTTTTGCCGGTTTCAATGTCCGTGGCCACTATGCTTAATGGGATCTTTGAGTCCTCTATATTTACGTCTCCAATGTTTTTTATCAGTAATTTTCCCAACTTTTTATTGCTTAAAAGCGCGTATTTTGAGAGTGAAATGCTTGATATATCAGTCCAGCCCAAATCCAAAGCTATTTTTTCTATTTCCTCGCTATTTTTTCCAAATGCGTATAAAGCGCCTATTATCGCCCCTATGCTTGTTCCCGCAATGTAATCGGGTTTTATATTGTTTTCTTCCAATGCTTTTAACACTCCTATGTGTGTTGCTCCCAAAACGGAGCCACCTCCCAGTGCGAGTCCTATTTTTTTTGAGTTTATTTCTTTTTTCATCGGCTTTCGGTGTAAACACATCGCACGGAATAACCAAAATCTCTCAAGCGCGACCCCCAACCTACGGAACCGCCGTAATACGCTATATCTCTACTCAAAGCCGTGTCGGGGTTATCTTCGCCCTGCGCGGTGGCCGTCCACCAATTGGCGTACAAACCTTTAAAAGTGAAGTTTCCGCCGTCTCCTACTTCCGCCGGTAATCTGAGCCCGGCCGGAAGAGCAGTGAATCCACTCCTGTTATTTTTCGATAAATCAGTCCCGACCGCTCCCTCTTTCGGGTCATGTTGAGACGTTTCTTCCCAATTTGTAGTCGCGGCCATTGATTTTGATATTTTTTGTCTTTTCAGATGCACTATGTCCGAGGGATCGGCGACCGAGCCATCATAGTTGTATCCGTTTTCGGCGAGATAGCTTTCAAGTTCAGCCCATTCCGAGTCACTGGGCAAATGCCAACCTTCAGGACAGACGCCTTGAACACCGCTTGGGTTTTCTTTACTGCTTTCCGCACCGTTCATTGCGGCCGGCCAATTGTATAGAACTCCGAGTTTTTTGTAGTTTTCCGTTGCTTTCGCTTCTTCAACATTTGTGCCTTCGTAATCGTAAACATAATAGCGCGGTTCGCTTTTTGAGCCGTCTTCCGAACTCATTACTTCCGGCAGGTATCTCAGCTTTTCACCCATCCAACATTGGTCTCCCAGCTTAATCGTTTTATAAACATTATCGTCCCGTTGGTCGGTTAATTCTTCCCCGCAAATAAAGTCGTCTTCAGTTTTGACTGCTTCTTTTTCGATGGGCTCATCCTCTTTGACTTGTGGAAGATCTTCTTTGACTTGTGGAGGATCTTCTTTTTCGCATCCCGTAGTTATTATAATGGCTGAAATCAGTAAAAGTGATACCAAAAAAGGCAGCGCGCGTGTGACATGCTTGGAATTTTTGTTTGTGGTGGACATGGTTATGAGGGGTTAATGATGATTTTTTTCCGGACAGAGTGTATCACAAATCTTTATTTATTTTTATGGCATATCCGCCGGTGATCGCTTGTCCCAATTTTTTTGTGCCGATGAGAGGATTCTTTGTAGGGTGCTTTGGAAAGGATTTAACCGTTCCTTCCCTGCGTTTTCATTTCTATCAAAAGTTTTTTGCAGTACTCTTCAAATCCAAAGTTTTCCCACGCTTTTCTTCCTATGAAGGTTTTTTCGTGTTGTCTCGTTTAATTTGCTCAAGCAGGTATGGAAATTCATAATAATTGCTTTCCGAATTGAAGTGTCCGGCATTTTTTATCAGAGTCGGGAGGGTGTTCAAATTTTCTCCGAGTTCTAATGCTTTTTCCGGCTTAACGTATGGATCGTCGTCGGAGTAAATGATTGCAATTTTTTCATAATTTTTGTTGATTTTTTCCCAGTCAAAAGTTTTGTCGCTGAATGTTTTTATCACTTCATCGAATTGGTTGTTCAGCAGGCCGACAAACCCCGCAACAAGATAAACGTTCTTGAATTTTTTTTGTTCCAAAAGGTTCAGGATGAACGGGCAACCTAAGCTGTGTCCCACAATTATCGTTTCATCGTCAAAAGAATATTCCTTCATTTTTTTGATCCAATTCTCCAGTTTTTGATTTTTTTCGTCGGACGGAAAAGCGGGAACAATCGCTTCAAAGCCGTCCTCTTCAAGTTTTTGCTTCAACCACGGAAACCAACATTCTTCGGGATTTCCACCGGAGCCGTGGATGATGATGGCTTTTTGTTTTTTTTTGATCATTCCACAAATTTTAAAAAATCTTTGGACATTATGGTTTTTCCGTAAAGCATGGGCCAGTGGAATTCTCTCATTATTTTTACCGCAACAAGAAGCGCGGTTTCTTTGATCTTGATTTTGTGATTCATTACTTTTGACATATATAAAAAACCGGTGGATGTGTTCTGACATCGGTTTTGGAAATTTGTAACCGTCCGTTAATTTCAAGAATTTTAAATCCCGTTTTTTTAATTTCGCGCTCAACTTCGCGCACGGAAGGAATATGGATATATTGTTTGGTTTTGTATGTTTTTTGTTTGTCGCCGGTTTCTCTGTCAAAAAATCTATCGCCAAAATCTTGTTCCCAAATTTTGAATCCAAGGGGTTTCAAAATGTAAAATCTTATCCATTGTTTTATCCATAAAAGGGAATATTGTCTGTTGAAAACTCGCGGATGGGCTGTGAATATAAAAATTCCGTCTTTTTTTAAGACTCTGTAAACTTCGTTTAGTGCTTTCAGTCTATTTTCACTGCCCGGAATTTGCATCCATCCCTGATTTGAGAAAAGTGCGTAGTCAAAAGAATTTTCATCAAACTCAAGATTGGTTGCATCCCCCACGCGATAGTCAATTTTCAGGTTCAGCTCTTTAGCGATTTTTTTTGCGTTTTCAATCATCGCGGGAACAATGTCTATTCCTATTATTTTGAATTCCCTTTTAAAAAGAGGAATTGTGGTTCTCCCTGTCCCGCAACCGATATCCAAAATCTTGGCGTTTCTCTTCGTGAAGTATTTTTGTACGAAGTGATTTTCCGAAATCCACAGTCCTTCTTTCGCTTTTTTAGTGTAGAGAATTTGGGCGTTTTTACCCGAGAACTCATCAAGTACCAATTTTTTCAGATCATCTTCCATGATTAGATGATAAGGATTTTTGGTTGTAATATCGTTCCCTAAACATATCATACCCCTCTTTGAAAGTACACGGATAACCGTCAAGTGCGTCTTTCATCACGAAAAGCGGAATTCTTTTGAAATATAGTCGCGACCTATAAAGCA
>PXEC01000103.1 GCA_003566255.1 Candidatus Peregrinibacteria bacterium
GGCTGCCGCCGCCGCTTCATCCTCAACTATTTCGACGAGAAATTCCCTCAAAAAAACTGCGCCTCCTGCGATACTTGCAAAAAACCCTCTCCTTTGGATTTTTTTCGATTGAAAAAATAACAAATCTTCGTTACAATATTTATATAAAATACATAATTTGTATAATCATGCAAAATATAACCGCGGCAAAAATATTCGGAACGGGACAGATAACATTGCCAAAAAAATGGAGGGAAAAAGTGGGAGCCAAAAACGTGATAATAGAGGAAGTTCCTCAAGGGCTGATAATAAAACCGTTAGTCCCCACACTCTACTACGAAAACGATGAAGACAATTTCGGCATAAATTTCCCAACGGGAATAGAAGCAAAAAAACTGGCAAAAGAATTGAAGAAAGCAAATGAAGGATTATCTTAAATTTCTAAAAAGACTTCCCAAAAAGCATCGTCTTCAACTCATAAAAACGGTTGAGGCGATAGCCGCGGGGGAGTTGAGCAACTTAGACATCAAGCAACTGGACAAAGACCACAAGGTCCACCGTTGCAGAGTGGGGAAAATCAGAATTCTTTTTCAAAAAAGAGGAGAAAAAAATTTTATATTGGACATCGGTTTCCGCGGAGATATTTACAAGAATTTATAAAAGCTTCCCGATCGTCAAAATTATCAACATCCCCAAGCTGTGAAAGAAATACGCCAAAACCATGAATTTCTTTGCGGAAATTTTCCTCAGACCTGCCATCATCGTAACTCCCACCTCCGTGGGCAAAGGAGAAGAAATCAAAAAACAAGCTATTGCGGGAAACACATATTTATAAAACCGCCCGAATAAATTTCTGAATTTGTGAACTATGGATTTTACAAATCTTTCTTCTTTCAGCTTCCTGATTTCTCCAATAAACGAATGTCTTACAAAATTAAAGATCAACAAATCACTTAACAGCGCGCCAAATCCACCGATCAAAACCGCCACGAACAGATGTTGTTCTTTAGCCAAAAGCAGAAGAACCGCCGTGGCAGGAGCCGCGGTAAAGCCGTAAGCATAAAAAACTCCGGCAAAAAACGTCCCCACATACCCCAGAGAAAGAATAAAATTATTGAATGCTTCGTACGTATTGGCTTCATAAAAAAGAAATATCGCCGCGACCACCGTAACCGCGAACAAAGTCAATTTGGGGTATTTTATTTTGGAGGAAATCCTTTCCGCTATCCCCCCGGGAGCAAGACGCCCATAGGTTTGATCAATACGTTCACAAGAATTTTCTTTTACTTTCGTGTTTTCATAATCACTCATAACTGTATTTTGTTTTTATTTTTGAAGCGTCTCGGAGCGGTCGGAGCCGGCGTGGAAAGGCAAGCTTGACAACTCACACAAATTATACCACAAAATCTCTTAAACAGTAAGAGTTTTATTGGTATATTGTTTCGCGATGGAACAATTGCCCATAAAAGATTACTTCTTAATCGGAGATCTTCACTCCGCCGCGCTGGTTTCCAAAAAAGCCTCTATTCAATGGCTTTGCTGGCCTCACTTTGATTCACAGGCGCTTTTTGCTTCATTGATGGGAAAGGAAGCCGGAGAGTTTTCCATAATTGCGGATGGGTACAAAAGTAAGGCGAAATATCGGGAGAACACGGCAATTGTTGATTTTTATTTTCGCGGGCAAAGTGAAAAAGGCGAAGAGAAAGAGTTCAAGTTAAGCGACTTCATGGCGCCCGGGAACGGAAAAGTTAAGCACGGACACTTCCTGATAAGGAAATTCACAGGGCTGAAAGGAGATCATAAAATCAAATTACATTTCAACCCAAAGCCGAATTTCGGAAAGAACATCATAGAGATGCGTAAGGAAGGGGAAAATAAAATAACTTTCGATGAGGACGAAACGGACAATCACGTTACTCTGCATTTGCCGGAGGGGTCCGAAATTTCCAAAGACCTGAAAACGATAATATTCGATCTTGAAGAAGGAGAAGAAAAACGCGTTCTCTTGGAATACTGCGTGGAAAGAAAATCCTGCTACAAAAACGGCGATGATTTTGAAAAAAAGACGGAAGAATTTTGGGAACAGTGGCTGGAAAAAGGAGATTTTAAGAGTGTTACTTCCGGAAGCGTGGAAACCGAAAAACTCGCAAGATCCGCAATCACTCTGAAATTAATGCAATTCCAGCCAACCGGGGCGCTAATCGCCGCGCCAACAACTTCTTTGCCGGAAGTGATGGGAGGAGAGAGAAACTGGGATTATCGCTTTACTTGGATCCGTGACGGAACCTTTATTTTATACGGACTTTATTTGTTGGGATACACGGAGGAAGCTCAAAAATTCTTTGAGTACATAGAAAGATGCGCGGAAGAATGCGAGGATCAGCAACATGCCATAAAGCTTTTATACACAATTGAGGGGAAACCGGTCCCGGAGGAACACACTCTTGAACATCTGGAGGGATACAGGAATTCGTATCCGGTAAGAATAGGGAATGAAGCGAAGGACCAATTTCAGCTTGATGTTTACGGAGGACTTATAGACGCATACTATTTCGCGACAAAACACGATTCTTTGGATTCGGAAATAAACAAAAGCCTTATTCTCACACTCGCGGAAAAAATAGAAAAGCATTGGAAAAGCAAGGACCACGGCATTTGGGAAGTAAGAGACGGTTTTAGTCATTACACTTACAGCAAAGTTGTTTCGTGGATGGGAATAAACCGTCTTCTCAGGATGAAGGAAAGACTGAAACTCAGCGATGAACAAATTGATCATTATGAAAAACTGGAGAAAGAAATTTATGATTGGACATGGGAAAACTGCTACGACGAAAAGAAGAAAATTTTTAGGCAACATACGGAAACCGACGCACAGGACGCGACCAGTTTTCTGTTTGTGCTGCTTCAATTTTTAAACAGGAACGATCCCAGAGCCAAAGAAATCGTTAAAAATGCGTATGAAGAACTGGTGGAAAACGATGTTTTTATATACAGATACAAGAATAACGATGGAATGAAAGGACGGGAAGGGGCGTTTCTGCTTTGCAGTTTTTGGATGATCTCCGCGATGTCCGAGATAGGGGAACTTGAAAGGGCGGAAAGATACCTTCAAAAATTGGAGGATTATTTTGACAAAAGCGGATTGCTCCCGGAAGAGATAGACGCAAAAACCGGTGAATATCTTGGGAATTTTCCCCAAGCCTTTTCACATTTGGGATACATCGCTTGCTTGCGTTACATTGAAAAAGGAAGACGAAGAGCCAAATAAGCCGCGCCCAAAGTTCCCGCGCCGGAGATTTTTGTCCTTTCTATTTTTATGCTGTTAGCTTCATCAAAACCCTCTTCTTTCAAAACTTTCCTCATAGATTCTTCCATAAAAGGAAACGCGCGTGAGGTCGCCCCGCCCAGAACAATGAATTCCGGATTAAAGCAAAGAATAAGATTCAAAATACCGACTCCAAAGTCATGTCCCACTTGTCTGTAAAGCTCCAAAGCCTCGGGGTCTTTATTAAGGGCCATTTCATGGATTTCTCTGGAAGAAAAGGATTTTCCGTAAGATTCCCGGAATCTTCGCGCTACCGCCGTGCCGGAACACAGATTTTCAAGGCTCAGGTTGTTTTGCTTATCCAAAATCATGTGCCCGAATTCTCCGGCAACACCGTCCCTGCTTTTAATAAGTTCGTTATTTATTATAATCGCGCCTCCTATTCCGGTTCCCATCGTTATTCCCAGTAAATCTTTGTAATTCTTCCCCTCTCCAAAAACTTTTTCGGCCATCAGAAAACAGTTCACATCATTTGTGACGATAACAGGAAGTTTAATATCGTGCTCCAGCTTCCCGGCGATATCAAAATTCTCCGAATCGGGTATATTCGGCATCTCAAGAGGAATTCCGTTAGATGGAACAGGTCCCGGCACACCGATTCCAACCGCGCTTACGCCCTCGTCCAAAAAGCTCTTTACCAGAGCCAACAAATCTTTATATACGGACGGCAACCCTCTCTCCGCTTCGGTATTTATTTTTTCCGCCCTCAGAATTTCAAATTCACATGAATCCTCGCCACTAAACTCATAAAGCACCGCCTTAATCTTAGTCCCCCCCAGATCTATTCCAAGAACTTTCATCATCGCCGCCATTCTATCACAAAATGGGGTCAGGTACAATTTTGCGCCCACTATTTTTGGCTGCCGCAAGCTACGAAAATGGGGTCAGGTACCTTTTTTACGCTTCGTAAATCGCGTGCACCCCGACACTTACAAACAAAACAACACCGTCCTCCATCGGCTTAAAAACAATTCTATATTTCATGTCGATTGAAATACTCCAGAGCCCGTCCAATTTTCCCTTCAATTTATGAAGTCGCAAAGACGGATGAAAAGGGTTATCGCGAAAAATCTTTTCTTTCTTGCACGCCTTCAGCCGAACGGACTTGGGAAGCCCACAAAACTGTGCTTCAAACACATCATCATAATGAATTTCTTTTACCCTCATAAAAATTACTGCATAAGGTCGGCCAAGGATTTCAGTTTTTTTGTCTTTCCGGACTTGTATTTTTTCTCCGCGATTTTTGCCATTTTCGCAAGTTCCTCCTCGGAAATCATATTTTTTTCCAATTCAACAACACGAAGAATATAAGAGCTTGTACTCTGATTTGTTTTCTTCGCCCTTTCTTCAATTTCTTTCTTTTTTTCGGGCGATAATGAAATACTTAGAACCGATCGCATATTTTACGGTTAATAACTGTACTACAACTGTATTACACATTGCAAAAAAAGTCAACACAAAAAAACGGGACCGAGCACGGTTTTTTATAATGGAGAAGGATGGGGGAGGCGCATGATTTCCTGAAGAGCCATTCAGAGGAAGCAGAGCCCCGCACCTTTTTTGAAACAAAAAGGTGCGAGGGCGTCCCCTGTAACCCGCCTTTGGCGGGTGGAAGGGGGCTGTGCTCCGGCTCAAAGGAAATCATGCGCCTCCCCCATCCCCCTAGAGTTTAAAAATTGTACCTGCCCCCATTTTTGACGCACCCCCCCAAAAAAGCTAAAATCACTCCGACATGAAAGAACCAAAAGACAAAAAGAAACTCACAAGACTTATTTTTTTCCCGCTGATCATCCTGGCGGCGGCAATTTTTATATGGATAGACCCATATTCGCAACAGCACCCACGCCCGGAAACGGGTGACGCGGAAATAATGATGGGCACAATAACTCAGATCCTGGAAGAGCGCGAAGCAATGCAGATAGTTGAAGTGGAAATAACAAAAGGTCCGCTGGAAGGAGAAAAACTGATAATAGAAAACGACGAATCTCTTGTCGTGGAGCCGAGAGTTTTTGAAGTCATGGACAAAGTAATGATCGCTTATCTTATAACGACAGAGGACGAAGAATATTTTTACATAACGGAATACGACAGAAGTTCCGTTCTTTTCTGGCTTATAGCGATTTTTGCCGCGATAGTGATACTTGTAGCATCGTGGCAGGGGATAGGCTCTTTGATAGGACTGGGACTTTCTTTCATCGTACTTTTCAAATTCGTTCTTCCACAAATACTGAATGGCGCGCCACCGGTAACAACAGCCATAATCGGATCACTTTTCATAATCCCCATAGTATTCTATTCGTCCCACGGATTTGAAAGAAAAACAACCGTTGCAGTTTTATCAACAATAATCACACTGATAATCACCGGAATCTTAGCGACTCTCTTCGCGGGATGGGCAAACCTCACCGGATTGGCGTCCGCGGAAGCGTCCTACTTAAGTTTTGAAACCGCGCAAAGGATAGATTTCAGAGGACTGGTACTGGCGGGACTGATAATCAGCGTTTTGGGAATAATGAACGATATAACGATTTCTCAGGCTTCAATAGTACAGGAACTGAAACAGGTAAAAAGCAAAATCTCCTTCGGAGAGCTTTACATCCGCGCGATGAGAATAGGACGGGACCACATCGCATCAATGGTAAACACATTAATACTTGTTTATACGGGTGTTTCCCTGCCGTTCCTTCTGGTTTTTCTGGATCGATCAAAATGGTTCATGGAGGTAATAAACTATGAATTTTTGACGGAAGAAATAATAAGGACTTTCGTGGGGAGTATAGGGCTTGTACTCGCCGTGCCGATAACAACACTTTTGGCCGCGGCGATCATGAGGAGAGAAAAACATTGACAAACCTGATAGTATGAATATAAAGATAGCATAAACTACTTTTTAACCCCCACAGCCATGGAAAAGTTGGAAACACGATTCCGATGCGTATCACCTGAGACTCAAGTGGGGATTATTATTATCTAGAACAGGAGGCGAGTTTTTAAGGACTTAAAGAATTCTTAAAAAACCACGCTTAATTTTTAACTTAAGATATTTTCTTAACCAAAATATTTATGTCTTTAAATGCAATGAACACATTTGAAAACGATGAAAACGTACCCGAAGGGTACGGACCGGAAAACTGCGGTCCCTTTGAAAGACCGTCCTTCCCATGGGAGGAAGAGCTTAAAAGGTACGAACTGCCAACAATGGAGTTCTCAAAAAAAGAGAAAAAAGAAGAGGAGGATGTCTTTGTAAGCAACGGACATCTCCCCGAAGGCCACGGGCCATTGGAAAGACCATCGGAAGGACTGGATTTATCCCTATGTAAAACAAGAAAAAGGGTTGAAGTGACCTTATCAACCTAGAGATCAATTTCCACTTCTTCTCCGTGTGAAGGGATGTGGACATCATCAAATCCATTCTGCGCCAAAGCTTTTTTGAAAGCACTCAATTGTTTCTCTTCCCCGTGTACCAAAAATATTTTTTGAAGCTTCTTCACCCGACCTATGTAATCCAGAAGATCACTTCTGTCCGCGTGCCCGGAAAACGCGTCCATTACATAAACGCCGGCCTTCACCTTATATGAATCTCCAAGGATATTTACCGATTTTGCTCCGTCAACAAGCTTTCTCCCCAAAGTGTTCGCCGCCTGATATCCCACAATCAAAACGGCGTTTCGCCTGTCTTCGAGATTGTTCTTCAAATGGTGCAAAATCCTTCCGTGCTCACACATCCCGGACGCGGAAATTATGATCATGGGCCCGGATTTCTCGTTCAGAGCTTTTGATTCTTCAACGCTCCTCGTGTAAGTGAGATCGTTAAAACCGAAGGGATTGTCTCCATGCTGGATGAATTCTTTATAAGTTTCTTTATCAAAACATTCGGGATGCCCTCTAAAAACTTCCGTCACGTTACCGGCCAAGGGACTGTCCACATAAACCGGAACGGGAGGGATTTTTTTGTTCTTATTCAAAATATTCAGATGATAGACGACCTCCTGCGTACGCTCCAACGCAAAAGCCGGGATTATAAGTTTTCCTCCGTCTTCACAAACTTTATTTACAATCGTTGCAAGGTCTTCGTCCACGGTTTGCAAAGCCGCGTGCAATCGATTTCCATAAGTGGACTCGGTTATCAATATGTCAGTCGGGGGAATAGGTTGGGGATTTCTCAAGATGGGCAGGCCCCTTCTCCCAAGATCTCCCGTAAAGCAAAGCCTTTTCCTTTTCTTCGTTTTTTTATCGTAAAGAATCAGATGAATCAGAGAAGATCCCAAAATATGTCCGGCATCATAAAAAGATGCCACAATCCCATCCTCTACAACAAAACTTTGTTCATAGCTTACCGCGTGCAGAAGAGTCAAAGACTTTTCCGCGTCTTCAAAAGTATAAAGAGGTTCCGGAGCTTCCAGATTCTTCTTGTTCTTCGCTTTTCTTTTCAAATACTCATACTCCCGTTCTTGTATGTAAGCACTATCAGAAAGCATGTAGTTGCAAAGATCACGCGTGGCGTGTGTGCAGTAGATGGGTCCGTTAAAGCCCTGCTTAACCAGAAGAGGCAGACTTCCGCTATGATCTATATGCGCGTGTGACAAAATAACACTGTCAATTTCTTTCGGATCGAATTCAAAACTACTGTTCCTTTCAAACTCATCTCTCCTGCGTCCCTGAAACATCCCGCAATCTAGAAGGATTTTTTTATTATTGAAGGTCACGACATGCTTGGATCCGGTAACTTCCCCAGCGGCCCCCGCAAACTGTATTTTCATGCAACAATTCTATCAGGAGCCGACATTTTTTTCAATCGGATATTATCTTGGGGCAGTCATACAAGCAATTGCTTGTAGGGTAGCACGGAAAATTTTACTCCCCTTCCTCTATCCATCTTTCAATCCTCTCCGGATCCTCTCTTTCTTTTTTGTTTTTTAGATAAATTTCAATAAAATCAATTATGCCGCTGTCATGAAAACGAAACGCAAAAACCAAGCGGGTTTTGGCGGACCCCTTCAAGCTTCTCACCATCAATCGTGTTTTGATTATACGAAAGCCGTTCTCGTCATCTCTTAAAAGAGTGACGAACCGCTTATTATTGTCAAAGTCAACCGCCGGCACAAATTTCTCAAAATTTTTCATGTCCTCATCAAGCGAGAGGATTTTCTTTTTCAACTTCTTAAAATCTTTCAGGAACTCATCCGAATAATTAAATTTCATCGTTATAATGTCTTACGGAGTAGGGATCGTTTCTGTAAAAAACGCTTTCATAGCCGATTTCTTCTCCCTCCTCGTGAGTGATCCAAGGAACATCGCCATGAGAATAATTGCTTAGTTCCGACGCGGACTTATCGGAAAGTCGCGCTAAAACGGAATCTATCATCTCTAACTCTCTGCCGCTCAACTTGGACAAATCCGCATTCACGCGCGGCAAATATTTTCTTTGCTCGAATTTAAAATAGCTACTGGAAACTTCCTCAATTTCTTTATTCTTTTTCATTTCTTCCACAACTTTTATGAACTCCTTGGGGGTGGGACCGTAATGATTTTTAATGTAAGTAAGGCCCATAAGCTGATCCTCGTATTTTTCGTAATAATCAAAGTCAATAAAATAAAGAAGCTTGTATATAGCCGTCAGTCCGATGTTCGGCTTCCCGCCGGCTTTTTCCAGAATATAAAGAAAAACTTGCTTGAATTTATCCAGCTTTTTTTGAGGAATATCTATACGAATATCATGTTTCACAGAGCCGTCATGTGCTTGAACGATGTCAAAAATTTTCTCAATTTCTCTCCGTTCTTCAATCTTGAGAGGTCTATCGCCTTTTTCCAGACTGATAAGGGTCGGGCGTGAAATTCCCAACCTCCGGGAAAGTTCTTCTTGGGACATGCCGACCTGTTTGCGAAGCTTTTTGACGTTGATAGGTGAACTCATGGTATTGGGGGGTAAAATAACAACTCCATTTTAGCGTTTGCGGTAAAAGTTGTCAAGATTTACAAAAGGTTTACAAAACTTTTACAAAAAGGCAGTCTAACACAACCGGCTTCAAAGTGCTACCGCCACAACACCCCCTCCCTTATCATTTCTTTCATCTCA
>PXEC01000132.1 GCA_003566255.1 Candidatus Peregrinibacteria bacterium
AACCCGAGTTAGACCTTGAGTTATATCTCCTCCGTCTGCCACACCTCCCATGTGGAAGGTTCTCATTGTCAGCTGTGTTCCCGGCTCTCCTATACTTTGGGCGGCTATTATTCCGACGGCTGTTCCTATCTCCACTTTTTTGTTTGTTCCGAGGTCTTTTCCGTAGCACTGGACGCAAATTCCGCCGGGAGTGTTACAAGTTATAACCGATCTTACGTCTACGGACTTGATATCGTTTTCTTCAATCAGCTTTATTGTGTCTTTTTCTATGATTTCACCTTTTTTGCATAAGGTTTTCCCTTTCTTGTCTTTTATGTTTTCCGCCAGTGTTCTACCGTAAATTCGATTTTCGAATTTTTCTCCTATTTCTTCGGAATCTTGGCGGGAAATGTTGTGGGAATGAGTGGATCCGCAATCTTGTTCTCTTATAACAACGTCTTGATTTGAGTCCACCAGTCTTCTTGTGAGATATCCCGCTTCAGCGGTTTTGAGGGCGGTGTCGGACTTCCCTTTTCTTCCTCCGTGCGTGGCGATGAAGTATTCCAAAATCTGGAACCCCTCTTTGAGGTTTGATTTTATGGGAAGTTCGATTGTTTTTCCGGCGGGGTTGGCAACCATACCTTTCATCCCGCAAAGCTGTGTTATTTGTCCCCAGTTTCCTCTGGCGCCGGAATTTATCATGTAATAGATATTGTTGTTTTCATCAATATTGTTGATCATTTGGTTTGTTATTTCCGCTTTCGTATCCGACCAAATTTTTACGGTATGCAGGTATCTTTCGTTTTCCGTTATCAGACCTTTCCAATATTGATTGTTGATTTGCTTGACGATTTCTGAAGCCTCTTCAATTAGTTTTTCTTTCCCCTCGGGGACTATCATGTCTGATTGACTTATGCTGATTCCCGATTTTGTAGCGAATCGAAATCCTACATCTTTGAGATTGTCCGCCAGCCTCGCTGTTACTTCTGTTCCCAGCATCTCGAAACTTGTGGACACGATTTCCGTCAATTTCTTTTTGTCCAAACTTTCATTGTAGTAGGGGAGTTCTTCCGGGATGAAGCTGTTTACGATCAGCCTCCCCAGGGTTGTTTCCATTATATCGTCTTTGTATCTGCAGCTTATTTGTGCTTGTAGATCCAGATGTCCGTTCTGATACGCGAGAATTGCTTCTTCTATGTTGGAAAATACCGATCCTTCCCCCTTCGCGCCTTTTGTCATTTTTGTCAGGTAATAACATCCCAAAATCATGTCTTGTGTGGGGCTGACAATCGGTTCTCCCGCGGAAGGTTTGAGAAGATTTCTTGACGATAACATCAATGTTTTTGCTTCTTCTTGTGCTGCTTTTGACAGAGGAATATGCACGGCCATTTGGTCTCCGTCGAAATCCGCGTTAAAAGCCGCACATACCAGCGGATGAATTTGGATTGCCTTACCTTCTATGAGTACCGGTTGAAATGCTTGAATCCCCAATCTGTGCAGTGTCGGAGCACGATTTAGAAGTACGTGGTGGTCTTTTGTTATTTCTTCCAGGATGTCCCAGACCTCTTTTTTCCCGGTTTGCACCAACTTTTCCGCGTTTTTTATATTATGCGCGAAGCCGTCCCTGATCAGTCTTCCGATTATGAACGGTTTGAACAGTTCAAGAGCCATTATTTTGGGCATCCCGCACTGATTGAGTTTGAGTTTTGGTCCTATTATGATCACAGATCTTCCCGAGTAGTCCACACGTTTTCCAAGAAGGTTTTGTCTGAATCTTCCTTGTTTTCCTTTCAACATGTCGGAGAGCGATCTCAGTTTTCTTTTGTCTCCCGAGCTGAATACTGTTTTTCCTTGTCTCGCGCTGTTGTTTAAAAGAGTGTCCACGGCTTCTTGAAGCATTCTTTTCTCGTTTCTGCAGATGACTTCAGGCGCGCCGATAGATATCAATCTTTTGAGCCTGTTGTTTCTGTTTATCACTCTTCTGTACAGATCATTTAAGTCCGATGCCGCGAACCTTCCTCCGTCCAATTGGACCATTGGTCTTAAATCAGGGGGGATTATCGGCAATGTGGTCATTATGAACCACTCCGGTTTGATGCCTGATTTAAGCAGTCCTCCCGCGAGTTTTATCCTTTTGATTATTTTCTTCTGTTTTTGGCCGGTGCTTCTTTTTGCCTCTTTTTCCAAATTTTCAATCAGTTCTTTGAGGTCTATTTTAGAAATTATCTCCCTTATTGTTTCCGCCCCGGTTCCAGCTTTGAACGTGTGCCCGAATTTCATGGACATACTGCGATATTCTACTTCCGAATAAACTTTCCCGACTGCTAGTTTTTCCAAAGATTCTTTCGTGTCGGAATGTTGAAAATCCAGTTCTTCGATTTTTCTTCCATACTCACTTTCAACACTCAGCATCGCCTTTTTACTCATTTTCTCGTCCGTTATTTGTTCCACTTCAAGGGATTTCTGCTTAAATTCCTCTTTAATTTTTTTCTTGTGGGTTTTGTATTCTTCTTGGATTTGTTGAAGAGTTTTCTCTTTTTCCTTTTCATCGACTTCGGAAACTATGTACGCGGCGAAATATACGACTTGTTCAAGCGTTTTTATTGGTAGATCCAGGAGCAGTCCGATGCGGCTGGGTGTTGATCTTAAAAACCAAATGTGGGTTACGGGAACGGCCAGCTTTATGTGAGCCATTCTTTCTCTTCTTACGGAAGATCGTGTGACTTCCACTCCACATTTTTCACATATCACGCCTCTATATCTGACCCTCTTGTATTTTCCGCAGTAACATTCCCAGTTTTTTGTGGGACCGAATATTTTTTCACAGAACAGACCTTCTCTTTCGGGTTTTTGAGTTCTGTAATTTATTGTTTCCGGCTTTTTTACTTCACCGTGCGACCATGACAGAATTTCCTCCGGGGAAGCTACGGATAAACTTATTGCGTCGAATTTATCTTTTTTGACGTTTTTGGGGTCTTCGTAGGGCATGTTTGGTTGTGGTTATGGTTCTTTATAAGCCCAAATCTTTATCTATTGGGTTTTCTTTTTTCTCTTCATCTTCTTCAGGCTTTTCTTCAGGCTTTTCTTCAGCTTTTTCTTCTTCCGGTTTTGGATCTTCTGATGCGGGACTTTCGCTTTCATAGCTTTCTTCCGTGTAATCCTCTTCAGGAGTATAGGATTCTTCCTGTTCGCCTCCGGACTTTTTTTCAAGCCTTATCATGTCTTTAACGACAATTTCGGTTTTGAATTTTTTTACTCCTTCGGGAGTGTCCCAACTGCGTGTTTTTAGATATCCTTCGACGTAGACCAATTGCCCTTTGTTAAGGTATTGGTCGCATATTTCCGCAAGTTTTGCCCACGCGACGCATTCATGAAATTCCGCGGATGTTTTTTTTTCACTTTCTTTTGTTGTCCACTCGCGATTTGTCGCGACTCCGAATGTGGTTACGTTTTGGCCATTTGGCGTTTGCCTCATTTCAGGATCTCTTGTGAGATTCCCAACCAAGATTACTTTGTTTACGCTTCTCATGATTTTTGGGTTTAAAGATTAATGTTTATGGGGTTGGTTTTTTTAGATCTTGTTCAGTCAGGCCTTCAAGGTTTCCTTCTTCTCTGGAAGTTCCTTCAGTTTCAGCGTCCAATTCTTCTTTTATGCTTGGGGATATGTCCTCCCTTTCTTCCAGATTTTCATTTAAAAATTCTTCAGGAGGAGCCTCTTCCGCTTCTTCGCCGGTATCTATAAGTTTTACTGAGAGCCCGAGGCTTTGGAGCTCTTTTGTAAGGACGTTGAAGGATTCGGGAACTCGTGGTTTTCTTATTTGTTCTCCTTTTACTATGGACTCGTATGCCTTTGATCTTCCATATACGTCATCGGATTTTATTGTTAGCATTTCCTGCAGTGTGTGTGCCGCTCCGTATGCTTCAAGCGCCCACACCTCCATCTCTCCGAATCTTTGTCCTCCGTGTTGGGCTTTTCCTCCCAAGGGTTGTTGTGTCACCAGTGAGTAAGGCCCTACTGAACGGGCATGGATTTTATCTTCTATTAAGTGGTTCAGTTTGAGCATATACGCTATTCCCACTGTCACTTCTCTATCGAACGGTTCGCCGGTCTTCCCGTCGTACAGAGTTATTTTTCCCGTTTCCGGAAGCTTGGCTTTTTTAAATTCTTCCGTTATGTCTTCCGTTGATATTCCGTTCAGTGCGGGTGTGGCTACTGTGTATCCCAGTTTTTGAGCCGCCCAACCCAGATGTGTTTCCAAAATCTGTCCGATGTTCATACGGCTGGATACTCCAAGCGGATTCAAAATTATGTCTACGGGTCTGCCGTCAGGCAAAAATGGCATGTCTTCTTCCGGAACTATTATCGAGATCACCCCCTTGTTCCCGTGGCGTCCCGCCATTTTGTCTCCTATTTGGATTTTTCTGGTCTGCGCGACATTTACTTTTATCTGTTTGAGTACGCCGGTTGTAAGTTCATCGCCTGCTTCTTTTGTGAATATTTGAACGCCGACAACCTTTCCTCCTTCTCCTCCGGGAAGTCGCAGTGATGTGTCTTTGACGTCTCTTGCTTTATCTCCGAATATGGCTCTCAAAAGTCTCTCTTCCGCTGTTAATTCGGTTTCGCCTTTTGGGGTTATTTTCCCTACCAATATTCCTCCTTCTTGTACCGTTGCGCCTATTCTGACTATTCCGTCCTCATCCAGGTCTTTCAATTTTGCTTCTCCCACATTGGGGATATCTCTGGTTATTACTTCCGGACCAAGCTTTGTTTCACGGACATCGGTTATGTAGCTTTCTATATGAACAGAATCATAGTATCCCTTTTTGGCGACTCTGTCGGATATGATAACAGCATCTTCAAAGTTGTAGCCCTCCCATGACATATAGGCGACTATAAGATTCTTTCCAAGCGCGAGTTCTCCTTTTTCCGTTGCCGGACCGTCCGCCAAAACATCTCCTTTCTTAATTTTTTGACCTTTTGAAACCAATGCGCGTTGGTGGATGCATGTTCCTTGGTTTGATCTTTCGTAATTTTGTAATTGATATGTGACCTTTCTACCGTTGTCGTATATTACGGTTATATTTTGCGCGTCCACGTATGAAACTGTTCCGTCTCTTTCCGCGGTTACTACTTGACCGGAACTTTTGGCCGCAAGCTCCTCCATGCCGGTCCCGACTATCGGTGCGTCCGGCGATATCAGGGAAACGGCTTGACGTTGCATGTTTGATCCCATTGAGGCTCTTGTGTTGTCGTCGTGTTCAAGGAAGGGGATTAGTGCCGTTGTTATTGATATTATCTGTTTTGGGGAAACGTCGATATGAGTAACGTCGTTTGCGTGCGCGAATGTGGCTTCTTCTTCTCTTCTTGCCGATAGACGAGTGTTTGTGAACTGTTTCACTTCGTCAATCTCTGAGTTGGCCTGCGCTATTATCAGTTTTTTCTCTTCTTCCGCGTCAAAATATTCTATTTTATCCGTGAGGTATGGGCGGACTTTTATCTCATCCACTTTGAGTTTTGCTATTTTTTTCGCCGCCTCCTCGTCTATTTTTAGTCCCGCTTTGACTAGGACTTTTCCTTTATCTTCTATTGTCTCTCTGGCGATTCTTCCTACCAGGTTCTTTTCTTCGTTTTTGATAACATCGGAAATTTCTCTGAACGGGGTTTCTAAGAATCCGTATTTGTTTATTTTCGCGTATGCCGCCAGATGTACCACGAGTCCGATGTTCGGTCCTTCCGGTGTCGCGATAGGACAGATTCTTCCGTAGTGCGACGGATGTACGTCACGGACATCGAAAGAAGCTCGTTCTCTTGAAAGTCCTCCCGGTCCCATTGCGGATAGTCTTCTTTTGTGTTCGAGTTCCGCGAGCGGATTTGTTTGATCCATGAACTGGGAAAGCTGTGAGCTTGCGAAAAATTCTCTTAATGCCGCTGTTATTGGGCGGGAATTTATTAGTTGTGTCGGGGTTACAGTTTCAAGATCCATTACTGTCATGCGGTCTTTTGCTATTCTGTCCGTGCGTAAAAGGCCGACTCTGAATTTATTTTGAACCAGTTCTCCGACGGCTCTTATTCTTCTGTTTGAAAGATGATCTATGTCATCGGGTTGAAGTTCTTTGTTGTTCAGTCTGATCAAATGCTCCAGAATTTTTATAAGGTCCTTTACTTGGAATGTGTGATGTTTTTTGTTGTTGGGAGTATCCAATCCGAATCTCTTGTTCAGTTTGTATCTGGCTACCGGTCCCATGTCGTATTTCCTGTAATCAAAGAACATTGATTTTATCAATGCCTTAGCGTTTTCCGGGGTTGCCAGGTCTCCGGGTCGTATTTTTTTGTATATGCTTTGGTAAGCGTCTTCGACGGTTTTTGCCGGATCCTTTTCCAATGTGTTCATTATGTAGTCATGCTCTATATCCAGTGTTACGTCTTTGAATATGTCCAGTATTTCTTTGTCGGTTTCAAAACCGAAGACCCGAAGCAGAGAAGTTATGGGAATTTTTCGTTTTCTGTCTATCTTCACGCTGATTATGCCTTTTTTATCGGTTTCTATTTCAAGCCATGCTCCTCTTTTTGGAATTATTTTCGCCGCGTACATGTCCGGCGCTGCGGGGGAGGCGGAAAAGAAAACTCCCGGTGATCTGACTATTTGACTTACCACGACTCTCTCTATTCCGTTCACTATAAATGTTCCACGATTTGTCATGAGCGGTACATTTCCCAAAAACACGTCTTGCTCTTTAATTTCTCCGGTTTCTTTGTTGATTAATTGGACATGGACTTTTAGCGGAGCTTCATATGTAAGGTTTTTGTTCTTTGCGGTTTCCGCGTCGTATTTTATCTCTCCTATACTGTGTTTCAAAAATTTGAGTTCCAATTTTTTTCCGGAGAAATCTTGGATGGGGGATATTTCGTCCAGTAACTCTTTAACACCTTCTTCGATGAACCATTTATAGGAATCTATTTGGATCTCTATAAGATTTGGGAGAGGGACTTTGTGATCTATTGTCTCTCTAAAATATTTCCGTTTGCTTTTTAGCTTTATCGGCTCTTTGTTGATGTCTTGTTCTGATGATTTTACGATGTCTTTCTTTATTTTTGGTTTGGAGGCTTTTGTTGATGTTTTTTTCGTTTTTGGCATAGTGAAAGACTGTCAAGGAGTATTCTTTATCGCACTATCGTTTCCTTAACTCTTCCGTAAAATCTTTGATAGCTTTTGCATTGTACGTATATGTTTTGAGTAGTCAAAGTTTTTATTTATTTTAGCTTGACGCAGACGAAGAAATGTTGCGAGTCCCGCCTTTCGGGGATGCAATTTGCTCCCCGCGCCCATTCACTACAAATAGGTGACATTTTTTCATCTGTTCAAAGCTTCTATCGGGGCTGTTGAAGCGGCTTTTCTTGCCGGAATGTAGGCTGAAACCAGACTTAGAAGGATGCCGAATATTATCGCGTAGATTATTATCTTGTAATCGAACAATACCAGTTTTGTGGAGTCCAAAGTCGTGTAGTCCAATTCCTCTATTCCGATTCTGTTTATCAAAGTTCCCGTGATCATCCCAAAAACGACTCCCAGTAGACTTCCGGTTATTCCCATGATGCCCGCTTCCGTGAGTATAAGTTTTTTAATATGTCCTTTTGTTGCTCCCAAGCTCCTAAACAGCCCGATTTCCCTTGCCCTTTCGGAAATGGTCGCAAGAAAAGTGCTCATTATGGCTATTGCCGCCATCGCCAAAATTATTATGCTTATGGCTCCCAAGGAGTTTCTTAAATAGTCCAGTCTTGCCTCAACATCTTTTATATTTTTTTGAAAATAAATCGTTTCAAGGCCCAGATCTTCTATTTTCCCCGCGACTGCTACTGTCTGTGTCGCGTCCCGGGTTTCCACAAAAAGTTCAAGGATCCGACTATCCGGACTATCCGTGTATGTCCGGTTAAGTTTTTCCACTATCTCAAACGGGATGGTTGCTCCTATCAAATTCACTTTGTCTGAAAATCCCACGATCTCCATCTCAACTTTTTCCGTTGAAACTATTTTTGTCGGGAAAAATGTTGAATAGTTGGGATATAGGGTGATTGTCCTTCCGATCAACGCTTCTTCAGAAAGTGTCGGGAGATTTTGGGGGCCCGCGACGGTCAGATTGTAAATGTTCAATAGTTGGCGAGGCACAACCGCGGGATAAGGTTCTTCTCTGCTGTCCCACAAATCGGGATTTTTTATGTCATCTTCTATGAAGCCTTTCGGAACGCCAAACACCATTGCATCCGTGATCAGAGTTTGGCCGAATATTCTTATTTCAATTGAAGCGAAATTATTGAATTGGGTTTCAGGATATACATTTTCCACCTCTTTTATAGATAGAATTTCATCTATGTGATGTTGCTGAATTTTGTTCCTGTCTTTTCCTGTTAGAAAGGGGATTATCCCCATTTCTTCCGTTGGAGCCCGCACTGTTATTTGAGTTAGAGGGCTTCTTCTTTCCATTTCTTGGAAAGTCGCTGTTTTTATTCC
This sequence comes from Candidatus Peregrinibacteria bacterium, assembly GCA_003566255.1. Taxonomy (GTDB): domain Bacteria; phylum Patescibacteriota; class Gracilibacteria; order UBA1369; family LOWO2-01-FULL-3; genus SLNK01. The sequence continues at coordinate 8,487 of PXEC01000132.1, forward strand.
TTTGTTCAGCCCCATGAAAACCAATAGTGATCCTATCCCTATCGCGATGCTTATTATCGCAAGCAGGTTTCTTGATTTTCTTCTTCCGAGTTTGTGAAGCGCGAAATTTATCAGCATATTTTGCCGTCTTTAATTTTTATTATCCTGTTTGCCGCTTTTGCTATGCTTTCGTCGTGGGTTGCTATTATCATTGTGGTTTTGTGTTTGGAATGAGATTCTTTGAGAAGTTCTATTATTGTGCTTCCCGTTTTAAGGTCCAGATTTCCCGTTGGCTCGTCCGCTAAAACTATCTTTGGTTTGTTGATGAAGGCTCTTGCTATTGCCGTTCTTTGTTTCTGCCCTCCGGAAAGTTCGTATACTTTGTTGTGTTTTTTGGCGGAAAGTTCAACTTCGTCTATCAATTTATCGGCTTCTTTTTCCATTTCCTCCCGACTTTTTCCGTTTTGTGAAAAATAAGAGGGGAGTAATATGTTTTTTTTGACTGTCAGAAAAGGTTCAAGGTTGAATTCCTGGAAGATGAATCCCACTTTTGAATTTCTGTATGCTGAAAGCTCTTTATCGTTGTAGAGGCTTATGTCTTTTTTGTTTATGAAAATTGCTCCTTCGGTTGGATAATCCAATCCTCCTATCAGATTTAGTAGAGTTGATTTTCCGG
>PXEC01000177.1 GCA_003566255.1 Candidatus Peregrinibacteria bacterium
AAATATCTTTCGCGGAAAAATATTTGGGATCCGGGGGAACCACTACTTTGATCGTTATCATCGCTCTTATTTTTATTATTATGTCCCTTATGTATGCGTTGGGGACATTGGATGCTTTTTTCCAAAGGACCACCGGGCGTCTTTTTTAGGAATTTTTTCAAAAAATGTGTTGACTTTGAAAAAATGTCTCCATATAATGACTGGGCATTAGATCAGGAAGTTTAATTTTTTACTGTACTTATGCGAAAAATTCGCTACATACCCTTGAGGTCGGTGACCTAGCTCAAATTCGTTAAAGTCTTGACTTTGAGGGTGTGTAGGGATACACACCCTTTTTTGTTCTTTGAAAATCAGGCTGAAATTTTAAATTTTTTTTCTTACCAATTACTAGTTTAAGTAATTGGTTCTCTGCAATTTATAAAATAAGTTACTTAAAAGCGAAGAGTGGATGCCTCGACTCCAAACTCCGATGAAGGACGTAGCTAGTTGCGATAAGCTTCGGTGAGCCGCTAAGCAGGCTTTGACCCGGAGATTTCCGAATGGGGAAACCCATCCGTCGTCATGGGCGGATACGGTACACTGAAAACATAGGTGTATCGGGGGAACTCGGCGAACTGAAACATCTTAGTAGCCGAGGAAAAGAAAGTAAAAACGATTCCCTTAGTAGTGGCGAGCGAAAAGGGAACAGCCCAAACCATTGCGTACGCGCAATGGGGTTGTAGGACTTCAATATGAACTACGTTTCTATTAGCCAAAGTGTCTGGAAAGTCACACCACAGAAGGTAATAGTCCTGTCGGCGAAAATAGGGCGATGTTCTAGAATGTTCCTGAGTAAGGTCGGACACGTGTAATCCGGCCCGAATCTGGGAGGACCATCTTCCAAGGCTAAAAAGGTTTGGAGATCAATAGTGAACAAGTACCGTGAGGGAAAGGTGAAAAGCACCCCGGTGAGGGGGATGAAATAGTATCTGAAACTCTTTGCTTATAAAGAGTCGGAGCCCGCCTACGGCGGGTGACGGCGTACTTTTTGTAGAACGGGCCAACGAGTTAGCTGTACGGCGCTTGGTTAAGGGAGTTATACCCGAAGCCATAGTGAAAGCGAGGGTGAATAACCCGTTTGTGTCGTGCACTAGACCCGAAACTGGGTGAGCTATCCATGGTCAGGCTGAAGCCCGCTTAACAGCGGGTGGAGGGCCGCACCAACCGTCGTTGTAAAGACGCTGGATGAACTGTGGATAGGAGTGAAAAGCTAAACGAACCCAGAGATAGCTGGTTCTCCTCGAAATAGCTTTAGGGCTAGCCTTGTGTTAATAATCGAAGGGGTAGAGCTCTGTTTAGGCTAGGGGGCGAAATAAGTCTACCAAACCTAGATAAACTTCGAATACTTCGGTGAATTTCACAGGAGTCAGACAGTGACAGCTAAGTGCCATTGTCAAAAGGGAAACAGCCCAGATCACCATCTAAGGTCCCTAATAAAGATTAAGTGGTAAAGGATGTGAAATTGCGTATACAACCAGGAGGTTGGCTTAGAAGCAGCCATTCCTTTAAAGAGTGCGTAACAGCTCACTGGTCTATGTGGTTTCGCGCCAAAAATATAACGGGGCTAAAATCTTTAACCGAAGATGTGAGTGGTTCCTGCTTTCGAGTAGGGATCGCGGTAGAGGAGCGTTCCTGTCAGCGTCGAAGCTTGATTGTGAAATCGAGTGGAGCGTCAGGAAGTGAAAATGTTGGCATAAGTAACGATATTGAGGTGAAAACCCTCAACACCGAATACCCAAGGTTTCCCAAGCAACGGCAATCGGCTTGGGGTTAGTCGGGCCTAAGGCGAGGCCGAAAGGCGTAGTCGATGGACAACAGGTTAATATTCCTGTACAACCTAATTTTCGATCAAGCAATACCGGAGAGAGACTTGATTCGACTTTTGATCCCGCCTTCGGCGGGTGAGAAAGAAGAATCTTGCCGATTGAAGGTTGCGCTAGCTCAGGGGTAGCGCGGTTGGATATCCGGAGCGTGTTAATGAATTCACGTGCAAGCTGTAAGTTTATGCTTCTCGAGGTAAATCCCTTGAAGTTCGCGAGCAGCGATGCAAAATGTCTGCCTTTGGCGGATGATTCCGGAGATTTCAGCTGACTAGAAAAACCTCGGTAGCGAGAAGATTGGGTTTCCGTACCGAAAACCAACACAGGTGGGTAGGTCGAGTAGACCAAGGTGAACGAGATAACTACTGCTAAGGAACTCGGCAAAACAGCAGGTGTAACTTCGGGATAAACCTTGCCATTCCTTTTTTTGTTTCGATGAAAAAAGGGAAGGCCGCAGCGAAAGATTCCACGCAACTGTTTACCAAAAACACAGGTCTCTGCTAAGTCGTAAGACTATGTATAGGGGCTGACGCCTGCCCAGTGCCAGAAGGTTACGAGGATGGGTTCACGCCTTGAATCTAAGCCCTGGTGAACGGCGGCCGTAACTATAACGGTCCTAAGGTAGCGAAATTCCTTGTCGGGTAAGTTCCGACCCGCACGAATGGCGTAATGATGTGGAAACTGTCTCGGCAGTAGACTCGGTGAAATTGCAGAACTGGTAAAAATGCCAGTTAATCATGGAAAGACGGAAAGACCCCGTGCAGCTTTACTATAGCTTGACATTGTTTCTGGATATGACTTGTGCAGGATAGGTGGGAGACTTTGAAGCTTCGACGTCAGTCGAGGTGGAGTCACCCTTGAGATACCACCCTTGTTATATTTAGAATCTAACTCGCGCCGTTAATCCGGTGCCGAGGACATTGTTTGGTGGGTAGTTTGACTGGGGCGGTCGCCTCCTAAAGAGTAACGGAGGCGCGCAAAGGTTCTCTAGGTCTGGATGGAAATCAGACCGATAGTGTAAACGCATAAGAGAGCTTAACTGCAAGACCTACAAGTCGAGCAGGTGCGAAAGCAGGTGTTAGTGATCCGATAGTGGCATGTGGGTGCGCTATCGCTCAACGGATAAAAGTTACGCCGGGGATAACAGGCTTATCGGTTCCAAGAGTTCACATCGACGAACCGGTTTGGCACCTCGATGTCGGCTCGTCCTATCCTGGGGCTGGAGAAGGTCCCAAGGGTTTGGCTGTTCGCCAATTAAAAGGGTACGCGAGCTGGGTTCAGAACGTCGTGAGACAGTTCGGTCCCTATCTTCCATGATCGCAGGATTTTTGAGGGATGCTGCTCCTAGTACGAGAGGACCGGAGTGGACGAACCTCTAGTGTATCTGTTGTCGTGTCAGCGGCATTGCAGAGTAGCTATGTTCGGAGGGATAACCGCTGAAAGCATCTAAGTGGGAAACCCTTCCCAAGATTAGAAATCCCCATTAGCCTCCCGGAAGACTACCGGGTTGATAGGTCACAGATGTAAGCACAGTGATGTGTTCAGTCGAGTGATACTAATAGGCAATTGAACTTATTTCTAGCAGGGAACCTTTACTTGACTAGTTATTGGTGAGAAAAAAATTAAAGTTCGGAAATCTGCCATCTACGTTGTTGGAAAATTATTTTTTATACTATAATTTACCGCCTAGTATCTGACAGATTTTCGAACTTTAACACAAGTTTGTATAAAAGCCATTATCTTGGTGGCTCTAGAGACAGGGGTACACCTGTTCCCATCCCGAACACAGAAGTTAAGCCTGTCTTCGCCGATGTTACTGCGGCATGACCGTGGGAAAGTAGGGCGCCGCCAAGATAATGGTTTTTATTTTGTCCGTTTTTTTTGTTGTTTCTTTTCTTGTAATGCTTTATATTTTTGGCCATGGGGCTTTTTTCAAGAAAATCCTTTTGGGTTTTTATTTCCGTGTTGGTCGCCGTAGGACTGATATGGTTTTTTGTTTTTTTCGATGGAAATGAAGTAGGGGAAGCTGTTGTTATAGAACGCGGGGATGTACTTAAGGAAGTTTTTGAGACCGGGACCATTATCAGAGGAGAGAGGTCCGTTTTCGGGTTCCATGTTGTCGGGAGGATTAGCGATATTTCCGTTTCTACGGGGGATAAGGTGAAGGCGGGGCAGACTCTAGCTTTTTTGGATGATCCGGAGTTGGCATTGGCTATAAGTGAAGCGCGTGAAGGTGTTAATGTTGCCCAAGCTGAATTGGATCGGGCTTTGAAAGGAGCTACCGATGAAGAAATAGAGATTTACGCGGTGGCTGTTGAGAGAGTAGATACCTACAAACAAACTCTTGAGAATCGTCTTGAAGACGCACAAGAAACGTTGGAAGATGTTAAACGCTCTTCAGAGGCTTCCTTAAAAAGCGCTATTGAAGATTCTTTGGCGAAAGCAAAAATTTCCACCGAAATCGCGAGGACGGCCATGTTGGAAGTCACAAATCTGCAATACCTCCATTTTTATGCTTCCACTCACAGAAACCTGGAATTACTTGACGCGAAAGTACGTGCTATTTCTGTCCTTTTGGGAGGAGGAGATACCGGGCGATGGAATGTTGAGAGCATAGCAACTTTGGATGGAGGAATATGGGGTGATCTCAGAAGTACGGAGAAGGATTTGGAATTTGAGGAGGTTGAGGAATTGCTTATTCGAACAATGGAAGCTCTTAGACGAACTCTGGAAGCGTTGGATGCCATTCCCTTTTCCGGTGTTTTGAGCGCTGTTGAGAAGGATCTTATTCAGTCGCATCGAAGTTCCGTGACTCAACAGTACGGAATTATCAGCGGGGCATTGGAGGCTTTGCGCGTTTTGAAAATAGATATCGAAAATTCTGTTTCTTCCGCGAATCGGGAAATCCGGTCGGTGGAGGATTCACTTTTTTTAGCGGGAAAAGATCTTGAAGAGGCTGAGGCCAGACTTGCAGCTGTTAAAACCCCGGTATCGGAGGAAGATGAAAAGGTTGCCCGTGCAAGATTGAGTCAGGCGCAAGCTTCTGTAAGGAGATTGGAAGCGCGGTCAGTGAACAATAGAATCGTTGCTCCCATTGATGGCACCGTTTCAAAAATCCTTACTCGCTTGGGAGAGGCGGTTTCCCCCGGAGTTCCCGTTGTGGAGATCATCCCGGACAAACCTTTCCAAATTGAGGTTTATGTATATGAGGGAGATATCAGTGATATGCGAATAGGTGATGATGTTGAGATAGAAATTGTGGCTTTCCCGGGGAGTGTTTTTGAAGGAGAAATAATAGTGATTGAAAGTGCCGGTGAGCTCATAAACGATATTGTGCATTATAGAGTTTTGATCAATCCCACTGATGATCTGCCGGAGTGGACATTTCCGGATATGACTGTTGATATACGTACCGTTCTGGTTATAAGAGAAGATGTTGTTTTAGTTCCGGATTCGGCTGTTCAGCGACGTGACAGGAAAGTTTTTGTGAATGTTTTGAGAGACGATGAGTCTATTGAAGAAAGAGATGTTGTTTTGGGACTTAGAGGTATCGATAGAAAGATAGAGGTTCTGGAAGGCCTTTCTGAAGGTGAGAGAGTTATTTTAGATTGATATCGGATAAGATTATGAAGGATATTCTTATAAAAACCGAGGGGGTTTGTAAGGACTATTTGTTGGGAAAAGTCACTCTCCATGTTCTGAAGAACATTGATCTTGAAATAGAAAAAGGGTCTTTTACTGTGATCTTGGGACAGAGCGGATCCGGAAAATCCACCCTTTTAAATTTGATAAGCGCTTTGGACGTTCCCACGAAAGGACGTGTTTTTTTTGACGGGAAAGATATATCATCTCTTTCTCCGGATCAACTTGCTGATATAAGGGGGAAAAAAGTAGGCTTTGTTTTCCAACAATTCAATTTGTTACAACAGCTCACTGCGATAGAAAATGTTGCAACTCCCGCAAGTTTTCAGGGGATGCCTTACGAGAAAAGGATGGAAGAAGCTGAAAAGTTTTTGAAAATGGTTGGACTTGGTGATCGTGTTGATCACAGACCGATGGAGTTGTCCGGAGGGGAGCAACAGAGAGTTGCGGTTGCTCGTTCATTAATAAACGATCCAGAGGTTGTTGTCGCTGATGAACCTACGGGGAATGTGGATTCTAAAACGGGGGGGAAGATTTTGGACATAGTGAAAAAATTGCATAAGGAACAGGGGAGGACAATTATCGTTGTAACTCATGATACGAACATAGCGGATCTTGCGGAAAGGATTATTAACATAAAAGATGGGGAGATTGTTGGAAACAACGTTCGCTAAATTAATATTTTATGATATTTAGAGAGTATTTTAGATTGGCGATAAGAAACATAAAAGCTAGAACTTTAAGGAGTTGGCTTACGGTCCTGGGTATTATAGTGGGTGTTTTTCTGGTTTCCGGGTTATTTTCCTTGAGTGAAGGGATGAAGGAGGCTGTGATGAGGGAACTTCGGATGATGGGCGGTGATATTATCATGGTCATGCCCGGAGATATGACTGACATGGTCACAATGCTCATTGGTGGGATGGATTTCTCCGATTCTGATCTTAGGGCGATAGAGCGAACACGGGGAGTTGACGTTATTGTGCCTTTTACCTGGAAAGCCGAAATGGTTAGATACGAGGGGGAAAGTAAAAATATTTTGATTTCGGGATTGCCGGTACATGAGGGGACTCCTATTCTGCGGGATGACATGGGTTGGACTACTGTTGAGGGAGAGTGGATTTCTCCCGGGAGAAGAGAAGTTTTGGTGGGGAATTTGGTGCCTATTGAGCTACTCCCGGGTTTACGCGCCGGAGATAGGATTTTTATAAGTGGAAGGCCATATGATGTTTCCGGAGTTTTGAGGTCTATTGGAAATCGACAGGATGACTCTATGATAGTTATGGACTTGGATGAATTTTATACTGTTACAGGAGTTCGTGACGGCGCGCAGGCCCCCATGGTAAAAATAGGACCGGGAGAGGACCCTCAAGATGTCGCGCAGGCGTTAAGGGATAATCTTGAAGAAACCCGTAAGAGAAGGGGGGACGCGGACAGTCCGGGATTCTCCGTTATAACTGCTGATGCCGCTTATGAAATGGTTAGCGCTGTTATTGGGATAATACAAATTGTTGTTGTGGGGCTTGCCAGTATAGCCATTATTGTTGGAGCTCTTGGAATAATGAATACGATGTACACTTCCGTTTATGAGAGAACAAAGGAAATAGGGATTTTGAAGGCTGTTGGCGCGAAGCGCCGTGACATAGTTTCCGTATTTCTGTTGGAGGCTGGAATGATTGGTTTGGCTGGAGGAATCGGGGGGCTTATTTTAGGGTTGGGATCCGTTCAGTTTGTTGAACTTTATGCTCAATTTCACCCCTTGTTTTATTTTGAGGCTTACATATCCGTTTATTTGATTTTGTTTTCTTTGTTTTTCGCTATTCTTGTCGGGTGTCTTTCCGGATTTTTGCCCGCTTTAAGAGCCGCGAATCTTAACCCTGTGGACTCTTTGCGGTCGGAGTAGCTTTTGCTTTTGGCTTTGATTTTGCCATTTCTTTTTCTTCTATTTCGCGCTGTATTTCTTCATTTTGCATTCGTTCTTCGTCGGTTTCGATGCTTGTACCTTCCAGGTCCTTCAACTTTTGTTCGCGGGCTGTTTTTGGGTTGTAGCTTTCATAAAACAAATTTATCAGACCTATTGTGTCCAGCATTTCCACGGATAGTCCGCATCCTTCCAGACCTGCTTGGATAACATTTACCCTTTGGAGCAAAGATTTCTTTAGATTGTTGAATTCGCTTCTTCTTCTTTTGATGTCGCTGTAGCTGTCTTTTGGAGATAATCTTTGGAAGAAGGATTGGAATTTTCCTGCCCCCTGAGTTCTTCCCGGATCATAAGGGACAATCACATAAAATTCTTTTTCCATTATGTCCGCGTATTCCACCAACCTTTTTATGTATTGAGCGTATTCCAGTGTTTGTTCCTGCAGAAGTCTGTTTTCTTGCTTTTCTCCAAGTGCGGTTACTTGTTCTATGTAATTGTCTATGTCCAGTTTTTTTGATCTGGCAAGTATTTGGATTGGGAATTCGAGAGAGTTTAAAAACCCTTGGTATGAGTATATTATCGCGTTTTGTTCCTGTTCCGATTTTAGATTGAAGTTTATACTTGTGGTTTTGAGGGCGGCTCGAACCCCTCCGTTTTTTAGGACCACGACACCGTCCCGAATTTCCCCTATGCGAAGGTGCGTTTGCGTGCTACTGCCCGATTGAGCTTCTTTTGTTTTTTTCCCCGGAGCTATAAAATCAAATAGTCCCATATTTATTTTTGGTTAAGTTCTGTTTCTCCGCGAGTATCGAGTACCGCGCCCAGTTCGGCCAGACTTTTTGTTTCCTTCTTCTTTACCACCTCTTTTTCTTTTTCTTCCTTTTTGTCTTTTTGGTATGGCTGCACGAAAGGATTTCCGCTTCCTTGTACCCAGACTCTTTTTTTCCCAAGAAGGTTGTACTCTATAAAATGCATTATAAACTCATAAAATGGAAGATTGTGAATTTTGAGAAAAGCGACAGCGAGTGTGATCGCGGAAACAATTACCACCGGAGGAAGCCAAATTTGCATGAAATATATTGCTGAAAGTTGAATATAAAGCGCATAGGCGATGCCCCCGCCAACTGCAATTATTATCATCTGTTTAAGGGTTAGCGGACCTATTATCGTGTCTTCCCTTTGCACGTCTTGTGGTACTTTGTATTGCATATTTTTATTTTTATCCGTTAATTCTATCATAAAATCATGTTTTTTTCAATCATGGTTTTTTGGTAGAATGGACAAGCTAATAAAATTTTATGTCGAATCGAAATATAAGGAATTTTTGCATCATCGCGCATATAGATCACGGGAAGTCCACTTTGGCCGATAGGTTTTTGGAGATCACTTCCACCGTGGAGAAAAGAAACATGAAAACCGGACAGCACCTAGACACTATGGATTTGGAGCAGGAAAGGGGGATAACCATCAAACTCCAGCCTGTCAGGATGGAATGGGAATCGGGTGGGGAAGAGTATATTTTAAATCTGATAGATACTCCCGGGCATGTCGATTTTTCTTATGAGGTTTCAAGAAGTCTTGCCGCGTGTGAGGGAGCCATTCTGGTTGTGGACGCGACGCAGGGGATTGAGGCTCAAACATTGGCGAATTGTTACATGGCTCTGGATCATG
>PXEC01000068.1 GCA_003566255.1 Candidatus Peregrinibacteria bacterium
AAGATACGTCCTCAAAAGAAGTTCCGGATTTTTACAATCCCGATCTTGAAAATCTCGTCGCTCAAGTTTCCATCAAAAAACCGAAGACATACAAAAGAGGGAAGAAAACGATAATCTGCGTAGATTGCGGGATGAAAAACAATATATTGAGATGCCTTTTAGATAGAAATATATCCGTGATACGAGTCCCTTGGAACTATGATTTTGTATCGGCGGGACATAAATTTGAAGGCATTTTCCTCTCGAACGGTCCGGGAGATCCGGCAATTCTCACGGAACTTCAAGAAAACGTCAAAAAAGCATTTACCCTAAAAAAACCGATTTTCGGTATCTGTCTGGGAACACAGATCATGGCACTGGCCTCCGGCGCTAAAACATATAAATTGAAATTCGGACATAGGTCTCAAAACCAACCCTGCATAGAAGAAGAAACCGGCAAATGCTACATCACAAGCCAAAATCACAGCTTCGCGATAAAGGAAACCACTCTAAAACCGGGATGGAAAGTTTGGCTCAGAAACGCCAACGACAAGACTGTGGAAGGAATAAAACATAAAACTCTTCCATTTTTTTCATGCCAATTTCATCCGGAAGCAAAACCCGGCCCCACAGACACAAAACATTTTTTCGATAAATTCGCAGAAATGTTGTGATTTCCCCGGCAACCAAAAAACCCCGTACCTTTTTGGATCAAAAAGGTGCGGGGAAAGTTTTTGGAATCAGTAGAGTTTCATTTACTGGGAAACTTTTGTTTTTGTTTTTAAATCCGGCCAAGGTTTGGTGTTGTTTTCAGCCGCACCACCGGCCGCCTGTGATCCCTTTGCTCAACCCGCAAGCGGATAGGAAAGGGCAGAACAGCGTTCGTCTCCGGACGAACATCTCCGTCTCCCACTTCTCGAAACGAAAAGTGAGAATACATCCCTTAGCGAGGACAGAGAGTAGAGCGAGTTTATTTAGCGCTCACTCTACCTATCTCTCAGCGCTAAGCTTTTGTTTTTGTTTTATTTTGTGTCTGTTTTTCAATGTGCTTTTCTAGGGCGTTTTGTTTTTGATTTTTGAAAAATCATACAAGTATATCCATCGCAAAAAAATTGTCAAAATATTGCTGTTGACGAATGCATAAACAGGCTTATGGCTTTGGTGCTCAACCTGCAAATTGCTTATCATCAATATTGATGATAAGCTGAAGCGCGCTTCAAAAAATCAAAAATATGTACATTTCTCTGGACTTGGAAACAACCGGACTGAATCCCGCAAAAGACAAAATAATCGAATTCGGCGCGATAAAATTCGACAAGGACTATTTTGAAAAAACACCGGACCAACACGAAACATTGCAATTGCTTATAAATCCGGGGGCTCCCCTTCCGCACATAATAACCCACATAACAAGCCTGACCGACGAAGACCTCAAAGGCGCCCCATCCTTTGACGAAGTGAAAGATCAGATAAAAAACTTCATCGGAGATCTGCCAATAGTGGGTCACAACATAAAATTTGATACCGATTTTTTACATCAAAAAGGAATAGAACTGAAAAATCCGGAGTACGACACCCACGAACTCGCATCTCTGATCCTTCCGAACTTGGATTCATACAGTTTGGAAATACTCTCACAATTTTTCAACATAAATCACAAAGACAAACACCGGGCACTCGATGACTCGATAGCGGCCGCGGAACTTTTCTTAAAACTGAGGACAAAATTCGGAGAACTCGATCCAAAACTCTCAAAAAAAATACGATCGCTGGTCCAAAAATCCCAATGGCCACTAAAAGATCTCTTAATAGATCTATTGGAAAGCGATTCCGGCGGCGACGCTCTTGAAGAGACTCACCCCGACATTCAAGAAACTCCACGTGTTGATTCAATAAACAAGGAAAAAGCCCAAAAAATACTGCTTGAAAAAGATCCCGCAATTTTTGAACAGCCACCTCAATTCAAAAATCTTACAAAAACCTTAGTTGAACAAGCCACCCCGGAAGTTTACATCTCACTCCCTTCCCGCCTGTTTCACCAGTTGGAAACATCAATTCCGGACACAGTAGCAAAAATAGATCTTCCAAAAAACTATATCTCCCCGGGAAGATTGGAAAAATTTGAACAAAAAACATTCTTCGGAAACCATGAGATCAGCGCGCTGATAAAATATCTGATCTGGGTTGAAAAAACATCAACCGGCCTACTGCATGAAGTAAGGTTGCTACAAAATGAAAAAGAGACCATGACCAAAGTAAACATAAACGAACACGTCACCTCTCCGGAAGAAGAGCATTTTTTCAAAAAGGCTTTGGATAAAGACACGGACTCCGCGGCAGTATGCACCCATCCGTATCTGGTGGAAAATTTTGAATCACTGGCCAAACAATCACCAAGCCCATCCGCGATCATTATGGATATGGAAAATTTTCATAAATCATTTACGCGACGATCCTCCGGCTACATCAAGCTGGAAAACATGGAACAAACACTGAGAAATTTAAGAGAACTGGAACCCGAATGTGCGGCAATAGAAAGTTTACTCCCAAAGTCCGCCATCCTTTTCGGTGTTATCGGAATGATTTTTGAAACACATAAAGACAGTAACGAATTTTCGCAAGTCTGCACCATCTCGGAAAACCTTCTCGCGGAAAAGAATTGGCTTTCCGCAAAAAAAATCATCGAAAATCTGATAAAAATTTCCATCGAACTGGGTGAGATAAAAACCGCGCAAACCCAAGCTTACCTCGAGGACTGGAAAAATATTTTGAAAGAACTTTCAACAATTTTTCACGACACAAACATCCAGAAAAATCTGATTTGGATAGAAAAAGATTTTAATGGAGAGATCGCACTCAGAAGAATTCCGATAAACATAAATAAGGAGATCGAGACTTTTTTGGAAAAATTTCAGAACTGCAAATTCATAGGACAAAGCCTTGGCCTTCCCGATAACGGAGATTTTATCAAAAAAATCTTTGACCTTCCTCCCCAAACAAAATTCCATCCCTCAAAAAAACAATCCGAATCAACAGAAATTCTAATAGCCGACGATATCGACGATAGAGACTTCAACCAAATACCAAATTTCCTTATAAAATACTTCTCAAAAAAAGATGAAAACACTGCAATCATCTGCAATTCTAAAAAGCAACTCGAATATTTCACCCTAAAACTCAGTAGAAACTCCATTCCGGCGATTTCCCAAACAACGGGATCAATCGCAAAAGTAAGAGATCAATTCCGACAAAATCAGATCTTCCCGATCCTATTGACTCCCTTCGGCTGGGAAGACTTCGAATATCACGAAAAAGTGGACACGCTGATAATCCACAAAATCCCTTTTGATCCCCCGAGCAATCCGTACATAATCGCATCAAGCCGAAACTGGGAAGATCCCTTCAATGAATTTCAAGTCCCAAAAGCAATATTCAATCTTAAAAAGACAATAGACCTTCTGATCGGTCACGCCACGAACATCCCAAAAAGAATGATTATACTGGACTCACGGATAGTCAACAAAAACTACGGAGACCGATTTTTACAAATGCTCAAAGAAATAACCCCCTCCGCTTACACAACAAAACTGGGAAAAATTCTAAATTAAAGAGTTCTAACAGCAAGCATTTTCCGCACTCGTAAAGCAATTCTTGCTATCCCCATCCCCCAAAAACAATATGAAATTTTCACCATTGACTTTTTTTATTTTAATAAATAGACTCCTTGTGCTTTCAAAATCCGAAACTCGGAAAGGCATCAAATTTACAGATTAATCAGCCAAATATGACCAATCAAATAAACGATACTCAATCAAGCGACCCGATTGAAACAATCAAAAGAGCGGAGAAAGAATCACATTTGGCAATAGAGGACGCCAAAAAAGAATCTGAAGACAGATTGCGACGCTTTGAAGAAGACCTTGAAAACGACAGATTGGAATTTGAAGAAAGTCTGAGAAAAAGAGGAAAAGAAGAGTTGGAAAAAGCTAAATCGGAAGCATCCGGACTGTTAAAAGATAAAATGCTGGAAGCCCAAAACGAAACCGTTCAAACAAAAAACATGGGAGAGTCAAAGCTTCCGGAAGCCATCGGGCTAATCAAAGACAATTTTTTTGAATACGTAAAAAAATAATTTAAAATGGCCTTAGCCAAAGTCAGCAAGATAGAACTGATCGCTTCAGAGAAATATAAAGAGAAAATATTGGAGTTGTTGCAAAACGCCGGAACCGTTGAAATAACTTCCCAAAAAGAAGACAACGAAGAATTCGACAGAATCAAAAAACTTCAAGAAACGGAACTTATCACCGCAAATTTGGAATTCGCGGTAAACACCCTTTCTCCATACGCAAAAAAGAAAGGACTTTTTACACAACCGGAAACATTATCCCCCCAAGAAGTAAAAGAAAAAGTAACGGAATTCGATTTTGACTCAATAATAGAAAAATGCAAAAAACTTGAGGAACAATTCACAAAAGCGAAAAACAAAAAAGTTTCGCTTGAAGATGAACTTTCACTTTTATCTCCATGGAAAACACTTGAAATCGGACTTCAAAACATCGACTCCACGGAAAAAACAGCCTTATTCATAGGAACAATACCGCTCCCCTCACTTCAGCCTTGCAAAGAGAAAATTGAAAAATTGGGGGATCTATTGTTCATGGAGACGGTTCACAAAGACGAAAAAACAGCATACTTCTACGTTGTTTTCGAAAAAGAGAAAGAAAAAGAGATTCTCAAAATTTTGACGGAAAACAAATTTCAAGCGGTTGAATTCCCGCAAGCGAACGGAACAATAAAAGATTATTGTGAATCACTACGCACTGAACTTACGGAACAAGAAAAAATAATCTCAAGCTGTGAAGAAGAATTCACAAAATTGGCGAAAGACCTTGATGAACTGAAAATCATCTTTGAATACTACTGCTGGGAACTGGAAAAACTGCAAACGGAAAGACAACTGGAAAAAACTCGATACAGTTTTTCTCTGATAGGATGGGTCCCTGAAAAAAACATCCCCCACATACAAGAAAAACTACAGGAAGTTACAAAAGAATGGCATTTACGTGAATTGCAACCGGAAAAAGGAGAAACTCCTCCGGTAGTCATACAAAATCAGAATTTCATGTCTCCGTTTGAAGCGGTTTCAAGACTTTATGGAATCCCAAAAGCCAATGAAATAGACCCAACCCCGTTCCTGGCAACATTCTTCATAGTATTTTTCGCTTTGGCTCTAACGGACGCGGGATATGGAATAATGATGTTCATAATGATGGCCTTGGTTCTAAAATTCTTCAAACTTGGAGAAGGTATAAAAAGATTGGTCAGACTGCTGATGTACGGTGGAGTTGTCACTTTCATCATGGGAACTTTTTTTGGAGGATGGTGGGGGTTCACAGTAGAGCAAGTTCCGGCTTGGCTCACTTACACAAATGAAGCGGGTGAACAGATGTTCCTTCTTCAAAAAATAAATCCGGTGACAAGCCCGCTGACCGTGTTGATCCTCGCGTTTATTTTGGGATACATACAAATACTCTTTGGAATAGGCATAAAAATGGTACAAAACATAAAAGCGGGAGACAAAAAAGAAGCTATTCTGGACAACGGAACATGGATTTTCATGCTACTGGGCTGGGGAGTTTTGGCCGTCGGGGCGGCAATGGAATCCGCGGCGGTAAGCGAATTGGCAAAGTGGTGGCTCATTCTGGCAGCCGTATTGCTGGTAGCTACACAAGGCAGAGACAAAAAAGGCCCTGTTCTAAAACTTCTCTCGGGAGTTGTAAGCCTTTACGGATTAGTGGGATACATGAGCGATGTTCTCTCGTATTCACGTCTTTTAGCCCTCGGACTCGCGACAACAATTATAGGAATGACGGTAAACATATTGACCGATCTGGTTGGAGGACTTCCCTTCATCGGTTGGCTACTCATGATTCTTATGTTTGTAGTCGGGCATTTTGCAAACATACTCATAAATACATTCGGCGCCTTCATACACGCCAGCAGGTTGCAATTTGTGGAGTTCTTCACAAAATTTCTTGAAGGAGGTGGCAGAGAGTTGAAGCCGTTCAGTAAAAAAACCAAATATATATTTTTAAATAATAATTCCTAACCAAAAATAATATGGAATTCGTTGACTCATTTACACAAACGGGTGGTCTGGCACTTGCACTCGCGGGAGCCGCTTTCGCGGTTTTTCTTGGAGGTGGAGGTTCATCCATCGGTGTTTCTCGAGGCGGACAAGCAGCCGCGGGAGTGATTACCGAACAGCCGGAAAAATTCGGTAAAGCGTTGATTCTTCAAGCTTTGCCGGGAACACAGGGGATTTATGGATTTCTTATCGGATTTCTGATCCTTCTTTTCACCGGTGTACTTGCCGGAGACCCTGTTGAATTGACTGTCGCGCAAGGATGGCAATTATTCTTCGCCTGCCAACCGGCCGCATGGAGCTGCCTTTTCTCAGGTGCATACCAAGGAAAAGTATCTGCCGCGGGAATGAACATGATCGTCAAAGATGAATCTCAAATGGGTAAAGCCATTGTTCTTTCAGTTATGGTCGAGACCTACGCGATTTTGGGATTCCTGGTCAGCGCGCTGCTTATATTCTTCATCCAAATCTAAATTTTATTTCTTAATTGACTTATCGTGGCTCTACAAGACATTCTGGACAAAATCAAAGAACAAACTGAAACCCGCTTGAGAGAAGTGGAAAAACAGTTTGAGGAAAGAAAAAAGACTCTGGAAAGAGAATTCGAGAAAAAACATGAAACCATAAAACAAGAAATGGGCGAAAAAGTGGAAGAGAACAAGAAAAAGATCACGGAAAAAACTCTTTCATTGGCGGAACAGGAGAGAAAAAAGCAGATCTTAAAGGCAAAACACGAAATCATTGAAAAAGCCTTTGATCAAGCCATAGAAGAACTGAGCAAATCGGAAAAATACGAAGAAGTTATTGGCGAAATGTTGAAAAACATAGACCTGGCAGATGAAAACATAGAAATAGTCCCCGCGAGAGGAAAAGAAGAAATAACCGCGAAAGCCATCAAGTCAATCGGAAAAAATTATTCCCTATCCGAAAAAAGCGCAAGCATAAGAGGAGGATTTTTAGTCAAAAGCGGAAACATAGAGCTGGATAATTCATTCGAAAACATAATAAAGAACCAGCTTCAATCGGATTTGGAAATAAAACTAAACAAACTGATATTTGCATAATGGAAAATTTCGATTTCACATATAGCGTGGCAAGAGTGCGTGCATTGGAAACACTTCTTCTGAGTCAAAATGAAGTGGAACGAATGATGCTCGCGAAAAACGCGCAAGAAGCTTTTCAGATTCTGGACGAGCTGGATTATGCCGATAACAGAGCGGAAATAGATGATCCCAAAGAATTTCAAAAAGTTCTGAATGAAGGTCTTGAGGATATAAAGGAACTCTTGGATAAAATAACAGTGGGAGACGAGATAATGAACATCATCTGGCACAAATACGATTTCCACAACATCAAGACCCTGATCAAAGCAAGATTCAGCGAAAAAAGCCTTGAAGACGTCAAAAATCTATTGAGTCCGCTTGGAGCAATCCCAACGGAAGCTTTGGTCCGCTTCATTCTGGACAACAAACACAACACTTCCTTCGGAATAAGAGAAGAAACGGAAATTCTGATGAGAGAAAATATTTTTGCCGTATATAAACTGTTCGAAAAAAGCAAAAATCCACAGATCATAGACATTCGGATGGACAAAGTCCTCGTCCAGATAATTTCCGACATCGCGACAAGAAGCGAAAATGAATTCCTCATAGACTACATGGAAAAATTTGTGGATTTGTACAACATAAAACTGTTTTTCCGATTAAAAGCGGCCGACAAAAAACCGGAAGATTTTGATGAAGCGTTCATAGATCACGGAACAATTTATTTGTCAAAATTTCAAAAAGCCTTCAAGCAAGGACTGTCGGATCTGCCGGAAGCATTGAAAACAACTCCTTATGTAAAGATCATAGAAACCGGGCTCAAGCATTACATGGAAGAAAAAACTTTCATATATCTGGAAAAAGAAATTGAAAACTATCTGACCGAAGTCATAAGAGGAGCAAGACTGATATCTTCCGGACCGGAACCTTTGATCGCCTACTTTCTGGCAAAAGAAAACAACGCCTTAATCATAAGAATGATTTTGATTCATAAATTGAATCAAATAGACGTTGAAGAAATCCGAAAAAGATTAAGAACTTTATACACATAAAATGACTGACAAAAACTCAATAGCAATAATAGGAAACAGAGATACGATACTGGGATTCAAAGCCTTGGGCGTGCACACATTCGACGCGAACACACCGGAAGAAGCAACCGAAATTCTCCTTAATTTGAAAAAAGAAAACAGTGCTCACGCAATAATTTTCATAACGGAAGATTTATCGGAAGGAATCACAAAAGAGAACTGGAAAAAGCTCAGGGGAACAGCACTCCCCGCGATAATTCCGGTCCCGGACAGTAAAGGAAGCAAAGGCTCCGGAATACGCAGAATAGGGAAGATGGTTGAGCAAGCCGTGGGAAGCGACATCTTCGGAGAAAACTAACAAACAAATTAAAGAATTATTAACCAATAATATAAATAATCATGAAAGAAGGAAAAGTTATAAAAGTATCGGGTTGTCTCGTCATTGCGAACGGAATGAAGGAGGCCAAGATGTACGAGGTGGTAAAAGTCTCCGATGAAAAACTCATGGGAGAAATAATAGAGCTTAAAGGAGACGAAGCTTCCATACAGGTATATGAAGATACCGTCGGGATAGGCCCCGGAGATCCCGTTTCCGCTACCGGAGAA
>PXEC01000004.1 GCA_003566255.1 Candidatus Peregrinibacteria bacterium
AGCAGGTCAATAAGCTTCAGGACTTTTGCGGCCTTTTCAGGGGAATCTATTTTAACGGTATTTTTGGGTAGATAGCTTATTTCGGCCTTTTCCACGGCGAATCCGTTTTTTTCAAGATTGTCTTTAACGGACATAAGCTCGGTGTCTGGGGTTATTATTTCATAAACCTCTTCATCAACTGTTATATCTTCCGCGCCGGAATCTATCGCTTCCAATTCCGCTTCCTCAGGGTCCTTCCCTTCGGCTCTTGCAAAAATAAGACCTTTTCTGTCAAACATCCATCCGACGGATCCCGCTTCTCCCAAATTGCCTCCGTTCTTCGACATAATCGTTTTAACGCTTGTAAGCGCGCGGTTTTTATTATCAGTAATTACCTCGATCAACATCGCGGTTCCCTCCGGTCCGTAACCTTCATACATGACTTCGGCATATTGCGCCGCGTCTTTATCCTGACCGGAGCCTTTTTTAATGGCTTTTTCAATATTGGCGGAGGGAACATTGTCCGCCTTGGCGTTGTTTATGGCCGTTCGCAGGGTAGGATTCATTTCGGGATCAGCGCCGCCACGGGCGGCTATCGCTATAAGTTTAGCGTGCTTTGTGAAGATTTTTCCTCTTTTTGCGTCAGCGGCTCCTTTTTTATGTTTAATTGAGTGCCACTTTGAATGACCTGACATAAGTACAAAGAATTAACTTCCAGGAGGAGGACTGGTCGGCGGGGGAACATAGGGAGGGGAATCGGGTGTTTGCATTCCCGGACCGGGGCTCACGTAGATTTCGCCATCGATTTCCTCAATAACATATTCTTCCGCATCTTCTATTTCCTCATCGGTAGCTTTAGTTATAACAAAAACGGCAACCGAAACAAGAGCGGCAATAACTATCAGAGCGGCCACCAAAAGCAAAAATGTCCTCCCATCCCATTTGAATTTGCGTGATTTTTTCATGTCGAACAGATGTTAAAAAGCAGTCGTACGTCCCTGCCTTTGATCCAGAAGAACATCGTCGGAACGCTCATATTTGAAAGTGTAATCAACGGTTTCGCTGTAATAATAATCAACGGGACCGGTTCCCACACCGATAGTGTCCGTCTCTATAATCTTTTTATCCGGTAGAAGATCAAGAGACTCCATACCTTTACCTTCCACTAGCAGGTTTTGAAAAATTTCGCTCAAAAGATCACTATAATCATTCCCGGAAACATCTCCGACCTCACTATAGGCAAATGTTCCCAGCATCGCTTTTATGGATTGTTGATGCTGATACCCCAAAAATCCGTCGCCATATCTGGTATAAACCGTGAGGACTCTTCCATCGTTAAGATAAATATACCAATCAACAATTCTCTGATCGGGGATCACCACCTCCAGGGAGTTAAAATTATCCAACGTAAAATTTTTAAACTGCCCTCCCGCGAACGCGGTCTTTATATTTTCAAAATATTGATCTCTCGGAACAGAATCTTCATTAAAATCCTGCGTCACGGTAACAACAGCGGAATTTGGGTACATTCTGTAGGGAGAAAATTGAGAAAATTCCTTGTCCGGTCTAAAGAATATAACGGTATTCATATGCTCCAGTACTTTCCACTCAGAATCGTCATATTTTATACGAAAAGGGAGAGTCGCGCCGACATACTCCCGCCAGTTTTTCTCCAGGGGAAAAGGTTTGCCTTTGTTTTCAATAATTATCATCATCCGATAGGCCAACTCCGCGAAATCGGCTCTTGTCATCTCCAGATGAGGATAAACTTTTCCATAATCATCCGCGAAAATCATATTGTGCTTTGAAGCATAGTGCAGATAGGGAGCGAACCAATCGTTTTTCTTAACATCAACAAAAACGTCGCTGTCCGGAGTGTCGGTTTCAATGCCGGCGGACTCAATAAGCATTTTTAATGATTCGGAAAGGCTTACGGTTCTGGAAGGCTTGAATTCTCCGTCTCCATATCCTTCCACAATCCCTTTGTGTTGAGCGGCCATCACATATTGGAAAAACCAGTCGTTTTCTCTCACGTCCGGAAACAGGGGTTCGTAATCCCCGGTGATGTCAAGTTCCGTGGCAAGGGTTATCACTTTCATTGCTTCGGCTCTGTTCACCATTCTTTCCGGGCCGAAAGTGCCGTCCGGATACCCTTCAATAACTCCTTTTTCACGCAGAAATTCCACGGCTTCATAATTTACATGGTCTTTTGGGACATCCGGAAACGAGGCCGCCGCCGCGGGTAGCGACATCAGTATAAAAATGATGAGGAATAAAAAGATTTTTTTCATAGTGAGGAGAGTATACACCTTTTATCAGGAATACAGCAACTCGCCCGGAGAATATTTATCAAGATTTTCATCCCCGATAAGTTCAATAAGCCTTTCAACAACCTTCTCCATCTTCACTGTTTCCTGAACTCCCTTTTCCATGTCACGGATAATTGCGGTTCCTTCCCGGACTTCCGTAATACCGATTAGTACCGCGTAAGCAACCTTAAATTTATTGGCAAGTCTAAGCTGAACATTGATTGAACCCTTCCCGAGAGCCCCCATAGTCTTTATTCCGACTTCACGCAGGTCATCTATCAAAGGAAGACATTTTTTCTTAGCTTCATTTCCCAACTGCGCCACAAACACATGAAGGTCGTCTTTTGAGGGAACTCTTACCTTTTCCCTCTTCATGTTCGCAATGATCCTTTCAACACCGGCGGAATACCCCACCGCGGGTGTGCTCTGACCACCGAGCATTTCAACCAACTCATCATATCTTCCGCCTCCTCCTATAGCGTTTTGAGCGCCATTTTCTCTGTCCCAGAACTCAAAAACCGTTTTTGTGTAGTAGTCCAGTCCCCTCACGAGCTTGGGATTTTCTTCATACTCAATTTCGAGCTCGTCCAAATAGCCTTTCAATTCTTCGTGGTAATCCAGGGATTCTTTATCAAGGTAATCTTTCATTACCGGAGCTATTTCCGCCAGGATTTTACAATCTTCCTCCTTGCAGTCCAGAAGGCGCAATGGATTTTTGGAAAGCCTTGCTTTGCAATTCTCACAAAGGGAACGTTCTTTGCCAACATAATAATCCTGCAAAACCTGCATATATTTTTTTCTGGCCTCGGGGGTTCCTATTGTGTTCAGCTGCAGACGAAAAATCCCATCCACTCCCAGATCTTCGTTTATTTTATTAGCGAGCTGAATACACTGAGCGTCCAAAGCAGGATCACTTTCTCCGATTATTTCAAAACCGAATTGCCAGAATTGTCTGTATCTTCCTTTTTGAGGACGATCATATCTGAAATGCGGCTCAAAATAGTAAAGAAGAACAGGTTGAGGCCATTGGTTCATGCCGTGTTCTATATAACTTCTTACAACCCCGGCCGTTCCTTCCGGTTTTAAAGTCAAACTCCTGCCTTTTCTGTCCTCAAAAGTGTACATCTCTTTGGAAACGATATCCGAATCCTCCCCGATACTCCGCGCGAACAAATCCGTGTATTCAAAAATAGGTGTGCTCACACGCCTGAACCCGGCCTGTCTTGCCCGATGCCTGACGACTTTTTTCATGTAAGTATGAAATTCGTGATCAAGCGGCAGAATATCGTGGACTCCTTTCGGCGTCTGGAATTTTTCGTACTTTTTCTTTTCTTCCTTTTCTTCAGCCATTTCAAAGCGGGGTTAAAACCATCACATTCAACCTTACCATATTTTTAAATTTTTCCAAGAGTGAAAAAACAAGCTTCACCAAAGCTCAAATGAAGTTGTTGGCACGATGTTCGTCCGTGGTTTGAAACGGGCGGGATCTTGTTGATAAAGGAAGTAAGCCGCTCCTGCGATCATCGCCGCGTTGTCTGTACAGTAAATTATGGTTTGCGGATACCTTAAAGTGATGTTCCCCGGAATATAATCGCGAATGACTTCTCTGAGTTTTCTGTTCGCGGAAACACCTCCCGCAAGATGTACTTCCGTAAGATCCGGGAATTTCTTAACGACCCTTTCCAATTTTGTAGCCAAAGTTTTCACAACGGTCATTTCAAAACTTGCGGCAAGATCCGCTTTAAGTTGTTCCGTCATCTTTCCTTCATGCTTTTTCACCTCTGTTAAAACTGCCGTTTTCAGCCCGGAAAAACTAAAATCAAAACTGTCTTTTCCCAGCAAAACAACAGGAAAATTGAATTTTTCTGAATTTCCTTTCTCCGCGATCTTTGAGATTGCCGGTCCTCCCGGATATCCCAATCCCAACATTCTTGCAACTTTATCAAAGGCTTCTCCGGCGGCATCGTCACGGGATTCTCCCAAAACCTCAAAATCATTATGGTCTTTCATCAAAATAATTTCGTTATGTCCTCCGGAAATGGTAAGAATGGCGATGGGGAACAGAGGTTCGTCCGACTCGTCCGCGGAAAAGTCTGCACGTGCATACTTTTTCACAACACCGTTGTCATTCGTCAAATTGACCAACCAATTGGAATAAATATGCCCCACGATGTGGTGAACCGGAATCAAAGGCTTATTTTTTAAATACGATATGACATTCGCGGTTTCCGTCCCGACAATAAGAGAACTGACCAGCCCCGGACCTTTTGTTATGGCCAAAGCGTCTATATCATCCCAATCACAGCCGGCCTTTTTAAGCGATTCATCCAGCACAGGAAGCATTTTAAGAACATGTTCACGCGCGGCGACTTCCGGCACTACCCCTCCGGTTTTGGAGTGGATGTCTACCTGCGAAGCGATCACATTGGACAAAACTTTCCTGCCGTCCTCCACGACAGCGCAAGCAGTTTCATCACACGATGTCTCAATCCCCAAAATTTTCATAAGCGGATATTAGCCGAAAAAGCCGCTTAAGAAAAGAGGCAGCTCCCTCGCGCGCCCCATCAAAAACCAAACACCAAAGCCTAAAAAACCCTTACCGCGCGCCGAGGACCCAAATTGCCAGCGCGATCATCCGGACGGTCCCAAATCAGGCGGAGCCTCCGACCGTCAACAACCCAAGAAACAAGCCGCACGGCGCCCTTTTCCCCCATTTCCGGTATGTATGAGCCCAATGCCCATTCCCAATTGGCTCTATTGTGAGGATGCGCTTCATTTTCATCTCCAAACGGGGCAACAACACCTTCGGGGTGTAGCATCATTACTTCCTCCGTTGTAAGCGCGTCATATCCCTTGGTATTCCATTCGTCAAGGAAGTCGGTGGCGGTTTGATCCCTGTCCTTAACTTCCTGTTCTCCGTCCACAAAAACAACCTGCCAACCCGGGAAGGGGCTATCTCCCGTCAATAATTCCTGTTTTGTTTTTCCGCCGTGATTGTCCCTTTCATATTCTGACGGAAAATATTTCATCTTCCCCGTCACGTCCGAATTTATATCCCAATCACCTCTGTATACCGGATTTTGCTCCAATACTTCCCCTCCCACTCTCAATCTGCCGTTTTGTGACCCCGCTTTGTCCGCAAGGGTGGATAACGGCATTCCTATCGGCGTTATGATCATTTTCGGGCTCTTGAGGGTTTTTATTGCTTCCATCTTGGCGGAATTTTCCGATCTTGACAGTTCTTGCCAAATTTCCTCATGGGTCGGCGCTCTTCTCCGGACGTTATCAATACATTCCGCTTCCGGATTATCGGCATCATCAATAATTCCAAAGTATCTCATGGTGGCAAGACGGCCGTTGTATTGCCTTTCAATATCTTCTTTGATTTGTTCGGGTGTCATGTCGGCGTAGCTTTCCGGGCTCCGCACTATGTTCGGAAGGGTGCCGGGAGGGGTTTCGGGGGGTTCGGGGGTGTCCGGGGCATCTAAAACAGCCCTCAGTCGACCAGTCATTTCGTCAATCACTCTTTTTTTCTCATCAACCGTTTCGGCTTCCCCGATACGTCGCAAATGATCATCAATAATAGATTTGCCCTCATCGGTTGCATAGGCGGGGCTTTTCTTTAATGCGCTTTCAAATTCATTTGGCCTCATAATAAAGTGGTATTTACAATGACACTTTAGTATGATAACATAAAACAATCCATTTGTAAATAAACACAATGCCCGGCAACGATAAAATGAAAAACCCTGGAGGAGAAGCTGCTTCAGAAAGCCCTAATGACGAAAAACCTCCTAAGCTTGAGGTCCCCGAAGCAGGACCAGTTGATGAGAAGAGTGCTCGTACCCGCGAGAGAATCGAGCAAATAGAAAAACTGCCTGAAGCACGCGAAGTATTGGGGGTAAGGATTGAATTTACGGAAAGCGGAAAGAAAGCGGGGCTTGTCAACAGAGAAGGGTTACCTATCTTGCAAGTGAACGTGAAAAAATTCCCCACTAGGGATGATGCCCTATATGCGGCCGTAAAAGAGGCCATAACTTTCGCTGAAAGAACTGAACTTGTGAGAGAAAAAGATGACGAATTGAAAGATTTATCGGAAGAACCAAAACTATTACGGAGAATTATTGAATTACGTGGATTAAAACGGCTGGCATTATGGGACGCCGAACAAGCATCCTTACTTGCCGAAGTTAGAGCCACCGGCCTCACATACTCTCAACAATTCGATTACGCTTGCGAACACTATATTCTTACCGGTCAATTCCCCGAAAACTTGCCGGAAAATGTACAAAAAGCCATTGATAAAATTCCGAGAAATGATGACGGTGAAGTGCCACTTCCCTATATTGTTGAGGAGCAACGGATTCTATCAAATGCGGGCGATCTTTATAAAAAACTTGTGCATCCCGCAAAAAAATCACTTTTGGAAAGCGACAAGGAACTGAAAAAAACAGAAAGTGATGAGTACGTACCACCGCCCTTTGATGGCGAAATGGAAAAGATGGATCCCGAGCAGGCGCGCTTTAAAGTGACACCGTTTTGCGGTGGCTATTATCGCGGTGAAGTGTTTCGATATAATCCTGAAACTTTACGATTGGAAGCTGATTCCACTAATAAGGAAACCTTCAACCCCGACGATTTGCCGGAAAATATGGATGAGATGACTCAATACACCTTTGAAGGAGTCTGGCCCGGTTCGTTTTTCCCGGGAAAAGAGCCGATCATTCCTTTGCCTTATAACAAAGAACAAAACGCCCTCCCATTGCCCGCCACACTTGAGCCGAAGGATAAATTCACCATAATGCGCAGCCGTCACGGAGTCTTTTCTCTGGAGCCGAAAGGTGAAATTCCGGATGGCACGCCTTTCCGATTTAAATTCATCTTATACAAAACCGCGGATAATAAAATCAACGACGAACCTCTACCGAAAGACACAGAAAGATGGACAGGCACATTTGATGAAAAAACAACTCAAACTGTAGAGAATATCGGTAACAACGAATTTTTAAGCCAAACTGATAGAGCACGGGCCGTTGCCTCGGCCACCCGCAACCGCTTCACCTATCCCGAAAATGAACAAATGCCGGGGATGAATGAAAGGTATCGAAGTGCGGGCGCACAGTTACTGCTTAAGATGGATGAAAGCGGTCTGGCGGATTGCCATTGGGGAAACAATCATGCCATGATTGCCGGTAGGGAGCTCGATATTCCATGGCGGGTTGTGCACGGTTACTTCATCACCAAACATCCCGATGTGGAATTTGCGCCGGTCGGAGGAATCGGCCATGAGTGGAGCGAAATATGGGATGATTCCGCCCTCGACGATGAAGACCACAAGTGGATGAAACTGGATGCCACTCCTCAAAAAGAAAACGATGAGGAGGAAGGTGAGGAAAAAGAAGATTTGGGAGATATCGAGGTTGAAGAATCGGGCATTTTAGAATTAACGGATGAAGAACTCGATGAAATCATACGGGAAACAACTGATATACAATCCGGAGAAATGGATATTGCCGGGGCGCTTTTTCAGAAGCGGACTGAAGTTGATGCAAAGACATGGGCTAAAGTGAAAGAATTTATTGACCGGGTCAACACCATTAAAATTCCAAAAGAGGATCAGATTTCGGAAGATGCCGATATGCGAACGGAACTGAAAAGACGTATTACCGCTCCACATGGAACGCTACAACGCGAATGGCAAAAACTGTTCGCCTTAATTTGTAAACATAGAACTATTGAAGAAGGAGCTTTTCGGGGACCGGTTCCACGCAGTGAGGGCGACTACATTGATGATTTTGTAGCAGCTACCATTGGGGCATTAAGTGATGACCCCGACCCGGTGGATTCAAAAGTAAGTGCCATGCGAAAAAAAGAGGTTTTGGATGTATCCGAATG
>PXEC01000029.1 GCA_003566255.1 Candidatus Peregrinibacteria bacterium
GTCTCGGAGGTTTTGCGGGCACGGTGTCCGCCGGAGGCGGACGAGCAAAACCGAGAGCCGAGCGGCGTTCGCCTCGCTGGGGCGAACGACCGCGTCCTTGCGAATACGCGCCCTTACTCCAAGTCTCGTTTGACAGCTTTGGAACCCCGCATGGCTTAGCCGTTTTTAGCTTGATAAAAAATTGGGATCTTTTTAATTATCTCCCCCTTGCAAAAACTTCCTTTTCCCTGTTTACTGATGGCGTATGAAAGGAGTAATTCTTGCGGGAGGCACCGGTTGCAGATTGCGCCCGCTAACCAGAGTCACGAACAAGCATCTTCTGGGCGTTTATAATAAGCCGATGATATATTATCCCCTTTTCGCGCTTAAAGATGCCGGTATTAGAAGTGTCATGATTGTTTCCGGAGCCGGTCACGCGGGAGATTTTTTGGAACTTCTGGGTTCGGGCTCAAAATTCGGCATGAAACTTTCTTATGAAGTCCAGGAGGAAGCCGGAGGCATAGCACAGGCTTTAAGTCTGACTGAGGATTTTGTGGGCGGTGAAAAGGTCACTGTTGTTCTTGGAGATAATATTTTTGAAGACAGCATCCGCGAGGACGTGGAGGAATTTTCTTCTCAATCCGAAGGCGCGAAGGTTTTTCTTAAAGAAGTTGAAAATCCGCAGGCGTATGGAGTCGCAAAATTGTCCGAAGATGGAAAAATTGAGGATATTTTGGAGAAACCGGAAGTCCCCCCGTCAAATCTCGCGGTAACCGGATGCTATATGTATGACCCAGGAGTCTTTGATATCGCAAAGGATCTAAAACCTTCCGATCGCAACGAATTGGAAATAACCGACGTGAACAATTTTTACCTTAAACACGGCAAATTGACGCATCGTGTTTTTGACGGGTTTTGGGGTGATTGCGGGGAGTCGTTTGACAGCCTGATGCATGCCGCTTCACTTGTCCGAAACAGCCATCTTTCGAAAATAGATGAAAATCTGAATCTTCCTTAGTCACACTTGAAATGAATAAAATTCTGGTTACAGGCTCAATAGCGTATGACAATTTGTTAACTTTTGACGGATTTTTCAAAGATTCGCTGATTGCCGATAAACTGGAGAACCTAAGCCTTTCCTTTCTTGCCGACGAACATGAGATATCTTTTGGCGGTTGTGCCCCCAATATCGCCTTTTCATTGAAGCTTTTGGGGCAATCCCCCATTCTTTTCGGTGTTGCCGGTAATGATTTTCAAAGATACGCGGATTGGCTGGAGTCCAAAGGAATTTCCACTCGTGATGTCGTCATCGATAAAAATTCACCTACCGCTTCCGCGAATATTTTGACGGACAGGAATCACAACCAACTGACCATATTCTCTCCCGGGGCCATAAAAAAACATCCCGTTGAAATCGAGCTGAAAAATCCCGAGGGCATAACACTTGCCATAATATCTCCGGAACTTCCTGAAAGAATGCGTTATTTGGGGAAGTATTTCCGTGATCTGGGGATCCCATATATTTTCGATCCCGGACAGGAGATCCCGGTCCTGAAAAAAGATTTTTTGGAGGAACTTATTTTTGGCTCAATAGGAGTGATCGTCAATGAATACGAATCTTTTCTGCTTTCAAAAAAACTTAAAACCTCCCTGGAGGAGCTTGCAAAAAATCTGGAATTTCTGATTGTGACGATGGAGGAAAAAGGATGCAGGCTTTACGATAAATCGGGCGTCACGGATATTGGCGCGGTTAAAAACGTTGAAGTGGTGGACGGAACGGGTTGCGGGGACGCTTTCAGAGCAGGTTTTATCCACGGATATGTTGAAAAGTTGCCGCTTGCGGAGTGTTGCGATATCGCAAATCGGACTGCCGCGGAGGTTTTGAAGGTGAAAGGAACCCAGAATCATGAGCTTTGA
Organism: Candidatus Peregrinibacteria bacterium; assembly: GCA_003566255.1. Taxonomy (GTDB): domain Bacteria; phylum Patescibacteriota; class Gracilibacteria; order UBA1369; family LOWO2-01-FULL-3; genus SLNK01. Next base: position 1,897 of record PXEC01000029.1, read on the forward strand.
AAAAGTCTCCTTAATTCTTTTTCTATTTCTTTTTGTCTGGTCTGCGCCCGCAGGTTGAAATTTTCCAGTTCTTCTTTGGTTTTTTCGCTATTTTTCTCCAGCTTTAAATACTTTTCCTTCAAATCCGTTATGTCTGTATCGATTACGAGATCTTTCAGTTTCGCGTATTCCATAAAGTTCTTCACCTTTGGGGCATAGCTTATTGCCATGAGAGGTTTTCTTGCCTTTATCGCCGCCAATACCGAATGCAACCTCATCCCGATTATAAAATCCGCTTCAGAAAAAGCCTTTAATACATCCTCTGCCTTTTGAAATTCCGGCAGTATGGAAACATTTTCATTTCCCCGAATCCCTTCTATGATTTTGTCCGTTATAACCCTGTCGTCGGGAGTTTGGAAAACGGCGAATGAAACAGCGTTCTTCCTCTCTTCTATCATCCAGTTGAGAAAATCCGTCAGCTTGGCGTAAAAATCTTCCGGCAAATTTGCCGGATGCCTTAGAGCGACAATAATTTTCTTTTTTTCATGCACCGGAGATTGAGATTTTTGATCATCCAGACAAAAAATCGGATCCGGAACGAGGCTTATTTTCTTTTTGACTCCAAGTTTTTTCAGTTCTTTTTTGGATTCTTCGTCTCTTACGGCAATAAAAACAGCTTTGTTGAAGAGTTTTTTCACAATTCTTTTTCTTGTTGCGCCTTTGACCGGCCCCACGCTCTGTCCGTACATGATCAGCGGTTTTTTTCGGCGAATCGCCTTAAAAGCCTGAATTGCCCAAATAAAATATGCTCTTTTTGTCAGATTTGTAAAAAGACCTCCTCCCCCAAGCACAAAATAATCGCACTCCTTTAGTGCCCTTCTTGTTTTTTTCCCGTGTTTAAATAAAAAACTGAAAAAGCTTCTTATGCCGGCGGGGAATTTGTATATCGCTTCCACATTGTGTGTTTTTGCGGTCTCTTCCGGATTTGCGCTCATCACTGTGATTTTTGCGCCGGGATCCGCGGACTTCAGCGTTTTGACAACTCCCTCAAGTATCATTTCATCGCCCAGATTTTTTGCGCCGTAATTTCCGGCTACTATAATTTTCATAGATTATGATGACGGGCGCGCCTTCGGCGCGCTCCAACTATAACTCTTCCTGTGTATTTCGCACAAACCATATTCGTCTATCAATGTGCGATGCAACCGGGTTCCATACCCCATGTGCCTCTCAAATTTATACATTGGAAACTCTTCCCCGAATTTTCGCATTATCGCGTCTCTTGTCACCTTCGCGAGTATTGACGCCGCCGCTATGGACGCGGACTTTCCCTCTCCTTTTATCAAATTGTAAAAATCGCCTTCAACAAACTGTCTGTCTTTCCCGTCGATCAATATTAAATCCGGCCTCTTACTTAAAGATTTTATACAGATTTTGTTAGCTTCCCTCACGCAGTTAAGGATGTTGCTTTTGTCTATCTCCGTGTGAGGAATCGCGGTTATCGCATAGTCCAGGCAGTTTTCCAAAATATGATTAAAAAGCTCCTTCCGGTTCTTCGCAGTCAGTTTTTTGCTGTCATCAAGCATTTTAGCGTCTTTTTTTGGGTCAAGAATCACCGCGGCGGAGACAACGGGTCCGGCGAGCGGTCCTCTCCCCGCTTCGTCAACCCCGGCAATCGTCAAATAACCCATACGTCTCAATCTTGATTCGATAGGGGGAAAATAGCCCATGGCGTTTTATGATTTAGGCCTTTTCTTTGGGTTCCTCCGCGGGAGGTTCTTCCTTTGGCTCTTCCGCCGGAGTCTCTGCTTTCGGTTCTTCAACCGGGGCTTCTTCCGCAGGAGTTTCTTCTTTCGGTTCTTCCGCCGGAGTTTCTTCTTTCGGTTCTTCGGCCGGAGCTTCTTCCGCCGGAGCTTCCGCGACTTCTTCTTCAGGGGCTTCCGCGGCTTCCTTTTCCTTCTTTTCAGCCTCCTCTTTCTCCTTTTGTTCAGCGAGTTCTTCTATTGATTCCTCAACTTCTTTCTCACTTACAAAAGACTCTTTCAACCTTGCAGATTTTCCAGCTCTGTCTCTCATGTAGTAGATTTTCGCTCTTCTGACTTTTCCTTCCTTCTTGACTTCTATCTTCTCTATTATCGGTGAATATATCGGGAACATTTTTTCTACTCCGATCCCGCTAACGATTTTTCTGACGGTGAACGTTTTGTCCACTCCGCTTCCGCTGTTCATCTTTATTATCAACCCTTCAAAAACCTGTATTCTACTCTTGTTCCCTTCTTGAATTCTTTGGTGGACACGTACAGTTTGACCCGTTTTCAGAGTCGGGACTTTTTTTAGACCCGTTTGTTGTAATTCCTGTAATTCGTTCATGTTTAAAATTTAGTGCCCGTGAAATATATAGAAGGTTTTGATATTAATCAAGTTTATTTATTTTGTTTATCGGAATTTGATTTTCCTTATCGTTTATCAGATCCATTATAAACTTATCTTTGCAGTCCACTCTGTACTTATAATCGCTCTCGTTCATTATGGTGAACCTTATCGGTCTCTTTGTCTTCATCTCATTATTTATGTAGTGAGTCAGTTTTTCCCTGTCAACATCGCCCACTATCAACATATCCACGCTGTTTGTCTCTTTACCTACAAAAATGCCGGATAAAAGCAGAAACTTTATATCTCCCAGCTTTGCGATTTCCTTTACCATCGTGTCATTTGAAGAAAGCGCTTTAACTATTATACTTTTCAATTCGTCGAAAAAAATAAAATCTTTGTTCACAAGATAGAATTTTTTCCTGTTTTTTGTCTTGGACTTGAGAAATCCGAGTTTTTTAAGATTGTCCAGTTCTCGGCGAACTGAATTTATTTGCTCATTAAGCTTTCTCGTCAGTTCCCTTATGAAGTACTCTTCATCGGGGTTCATCAGAAACAGCGTTAGTAGCTTGATCCTGGTGTTTGATGTAAACAACTGTTTAAGCATTGCCCTTTATTTTGTGCCCACAGATGTATACAAAATGTGTACATCCGAAACAAAAGTATATTGTTTCACGGACCTTTGCAATACTTTTTTGTTCAAAAACTAAAAAATCTGGTCTTCCTCCTCCTCCGAAGTGCCGAAAAGACGTGCAAGGAAGGCGTGATAAAAAGCTCCGGTTATTATTCCGATAACGGCTATAAAAAGAAAAAGAACAGTCGGATTCCATCTGATATCGGAGAAAAAGAATTTCAGTTGGCTGCATTGAGCCCCAATATTCCCAAACGCGATCAACAAAATAACCACGGTCAGGATAATTGACATTGTCAGGTAGAAGGCTTTCATGGGAAAAAGTTTAATTGTTTCTTCTTGTGAAGATTACTCTATTTTCAATATTTTTGCAAAATTTTTCAGTCTAAAACCTTTTCAAATAATTTTCGCAATACTATTCGATTCGCTATCGTTATTCCCAGATTTCCCTCTTTGAAATCCTGCTCTATTTTTTCGTGCTGGTCCGGGGGATAAAAAGATTTTACCTTTTCCTTCTCCTGCAATTTTTCCTCTTCGGTTGCTTCAATCCCTTCCTCTTTTATTAAATGCTGGAGCGCGAGCCGTATTTTTATTCTTCTTTCTCCTTCCGGTTTGTACTTCTTCCTTAGATCATCCTCCGTTGTCTTTGCCTGTTTGAGAAATTCCTCAAATTCAATCCCCTTTTTGCCTATGTCCTCCTTCATCTCCTGCAGAATAAACTCCGATTCTTCCTCAAGCATTGCTTCCGGGATTTCCGTTTCCGTTATCTTGAGCAACTTTTCCATGTATTCACTTTGTCTCTTTTGTATTGCCTCCTGCTCCTTGCGGGCCTTCACGTTCTCCTCTATTTCCTTCTTAAATTCTTCCACGCTCTTCTTTTTACCGGTCAATTTTTCAATCAATTCCTCCGTTACTTCTGGGGTTTCCGGTTCTTCCACCCTTTTCAATTCCACCTTAAATTTCAGCTTTTTCCCTTGAAAATCCGCTTTTACGTAATTTTCGGGAAAAGTGATGTCAAACTCTTTTTTTTCGCCCCTCTTCATACCGATAAGATTTTCCTCAAATCCGGGAATGAGAGAATTTTCACCTATTATTATAGGGTGATTGGCACTTTTGGTGTTTTCCACGGGCTTATCCCCATCGAACCCTTCAAAGTCAACCTCCACTCTGTCGCCTTTTTTTGCCGCTCTATCAACGTCTTTATAGGTCGTTCCATGTTTTTTCATATCGTCCAGTACCGCTTCAACATCTTTGTCATCGACTTTAACATCCTCTTTTTTGACCTTGATTGATTTATAGTCCTTAACCGTGACTTCCGGCATTATCGCAACAGTTGCGGTGAACTCCAGAGGTTTTTCCTTATCTATTTTTACCTTCGGTCTTGCTACAACTTGCAAATTTTCTTTTATAACAACATCGGCGTATGCACGCTGAATGGCTAACTCCTGCGCCCGCGCGGCGATATACTTTTTGTCCACATATTTCTCCAATACATGAGGAGGCACGTGTCCGGGGCGGAATCCTTTTATGTCCACGTCTCGGGAGATCTCATCGGCTGCCTTTTTCATGTGATTATCTATTTGATCCTCCGGAACCTTGATTTTTATTTCCATCTCTGACTTTGGCAGTTTTTTGATGTTGTAATCCATGAGTTTAGCTTAGGTTATTTTATACGTTTAGGTGAAAGCTTACTTTGTGAAAAAGTTTTTTGCAAGGTTGTGTGATATTACACTTGACACGGCGCGAATTGTTGTGGTAATAAGTTCTCCTTTTTGTATTTTATTTTGCTTATCTTATGACAAATAAACTTGATGAATTAGGTCAACGCGAGGCGAGTGAAGGACCCCGCGGACTGTCTTTAATTTTCTCCCCCACCTTTGCTCAGCTAGAGTCGATTTTGATGCTGGATAACAATTATGAACCAGGTAAATTTAGCAAAGCTTCTTCATTTCAAAAATTCATATCGTCACTGGAAAATGCACTTGGAAATTCAGTTCAAAACTTTTCGAATAAATTTTTTGATGATTTTCCTAACCTGGAAGGTGTTGATTTAAAGTGCCGCCTTGGGGAATATGGCTTTCAAGTTGATCTTGACCCCGACGCTGGGACCATGCACGCCGAAGAACTAAGAGAAAACTTGAGGAAGGAGATCAGTTCCAGTGTTGCACTCTTTAGCTTTGAAGAGTTCTTAGATCTGGGAGAAGAGAGGGAACAACCCCTGCGATTGAAATGTGGTTTGGAATTTACTGTTGCAGACCTTGGTGTGGTTGGCAATCTCTCTAAAATGGTCAAGGAAGAGCGCGAAAAATTTTTTAATGATATGGGAAACGCGGATATAGTCGCTAAGTTGGCGACTTTGTTTTCATCCTCCCTTACGCCTTTGCAATATCTCCGTTTTGTCCTTGCCTCAGTTCCGCATAGAAGTGCTCTTTCACCTGTATACGATTCATCCTTAAGGCCCCTTCACTCCCTTGTTGAGGAAGCCTATAATTTTTGCAAGGAAAAGGATGATAATGATGTTGTTGTCAGAATTCAGAAAGCCTTAAGCCTTAGACTTGCCGAGATGGGGGGTAAGCCCGAGGAGGTGGTGGAGTCCTTGGAGTTGGAAGATCCCGAGGATGAAATAGATTCCTCGGCGCTGGAAGATCCCGATGATGAAATAAGATCTTTAGAACTTGAAGGACCTGATGAGTGGACTGGATTAAAGGTAGCCGTCTCCGGAACCGAATCGTCACCAAAAGATCAAGATGACCCTAAATGGATAGAATTGGACAAAAAATGTTCTCCTTTATCTCCCCCACCTCCTCCATCGCGCGCATTCGACGAAGATTCTCTTTTCAAAAGCGTAGAAGATCCACAAGAGGTTATCCCCCTGCAACAGAGGCGAAATATTAACGCGCCTTTAAATGATCTCAGCGATAAGTCGTTGATTAAAGAAGTTTACAAATGGTTCGATAATGCCGATCTCATGCCTAGCGAGGCACAGAATGTTATAACAGTTAGAGGTTTATCCGCTAAGCAGATAAGGTTGATATTGCCCCGTTTCCTGGAATGTTTTCCTCAAGCAACTGAAGAGGGATCCAGACTTTGTTTTAGGATTAACCGAAAAGACAACTCTATCGAATTTTGGGAGGGAGACAGAAAAAGTGAAGGGCTTATACCCAACGACCCAAAACAGAAATCTTATGTTAGATCCATCGAAGATAAGAACAAGAAAGAAAGAGCCTTATGGAGAGCAGTTTTAATAAAGTGTTTAGCAAACTCACTTCGAGCAA
>PXEC01000088.1 GCA_003566255.1 Candidatus Peregrinibacteria bacterium
AGCCGCCACAATTAACAGGTTAAAAATCTGCACGTGCAGACCTTTTCCCGTGAAAATTTGGATATCGCGCTGGCCGCGGTCAAAGAAGCTCATCCTTACGAGGAGCCGGCGATAGATATTTATCCTGTTTTGACATGAGGTCTATCGGTGGGATAGAATAAGCGCCCATGACAAAGCTAACGCCGATGATGGCGCAGTACAAACAGGTCAAGGAGAAATATAAAGACTGTATTCTGATGTTCAGGCTCGGGGATTTTTATGAAATGTTTTTTGAGGATGCCGTGGAAGCTTCCAAAATTCTACAAATAACTTTGACCGCGCGTCGCAACAAGAACAGCGACCTAAAAGTTCCAATGTGCGGAATCCCCTATCACGCGGTGGAATCATATCTTTCCAAGATTACAAAAGCGGGAAGGAAAGCTGCGATTTGCGATCAAATCACTGAACCGAACGGAAAAGGGATTGTTGAACGAGAAGTTATGCGCGTGGTCACTCCGGGAACGACTTTTGACGAAAATATCATAGACCAAAAAGCCAATAATTATGCCGCGGCCATAGTTGCCGGCAAGGATTGCTTCGGGTTTGCGTATGTGGACGTAACAACCGGTCAGTTCAAATGCACGGAGATAAATAATGCCGAAGAGTTGCGCTCCGAAGTCTTGAGGATCAGTCCGGCGGAGTGCGTTTGCGGAGAGGAACTGCTTGGAAAGTTGAAAACGATTTTCAGGAATGAAATGTATATTTTCAAGCATGAGTTTTTTGGAGAAGCGGAGAGCATGCTTAAAGAGGCTTTTGATTTAAAGTCTTTGCAACCTTTCGGGATGGAGGGACATCCTGCGGCTATCAACGCTTCCGGAGTGCTTTTTGATTATTTGAAAGAAACGCAAAAAGCGGAGTTGAAGCATATTCAAAAAATTTCGTTTTATCGTATTTCGGATTTTATGCCTTTGGACGAATCGCTTATCCGAAATCTGGAGCTTTTTTATACTAATCGGGAAAATAAGAAAGAGGGCAGTTTGATTTGGGTCTTGGATCGGACAATGACTCCGATGGGCGGTCGTATGCTTAGGAACTGGATCCTTCACCCCCTTCCGGACGAAGAAAAGATAAAACATCGTTTGGATAAGGTGGGGGTTTTTGTGAAAAATTCGGGACTTTTGAGGGATATCAGGGAATGTCTGAAGGATGTTTACGATATTGAAAGACTTTTAAGCAGGTTGAGTCTGGGAACCGGGAATGCCAGAGATTTGATCGCAATGAAACAGTCATTGAAATCTATCCCTAAAATAAAGGATTTGCTGGGCGAAAATATCAGCGATATAAGGTCCCAACTTGATCCTCTTGAGGAGCTTGTGGATTTGATTGAAAAAGCGATCGAGGAAGATCCGCCGATTTCCGTTCGTGAGGGAGGCATGATAAAGAAGGGTTTCAACGAAGAACTGGATGATCTGAAAAAAATCAGCACCGAGGGGAAGACTTTTCTGCGGGATCTGCAGGAGAGAGAAGCGAAACGGACGGGAATAAGTTCTCTGAAGGTGAAGTACAACAAAGTCTTTGGGTATTATATTGAGATAAGTAAGTCCAATCTTTCCGCGGTTCCGGAAGACTACATCAGGAAGCAGACTTTGGTTAACGCGGAGAGATTCATCACTCCGGAGCTGAAAGAGTATGAAGAAAAAATTCTGAACGCGGAGGACAGGATTTGTGATATTGAATATGAACTTTTTTATGGCGTGAGGATGGAAGTTGTGAAAGAGATAATAAAAATTCAGAATAACGCCCGGATGATAGCGGCGCTTGATGTTCTATCCAATCTGGCGTTTGTGGCCGTGAAGAATAATTACTGCAAGCCGGAGATTGTTGAGAATGCGAGTGGCGGGTTTTTGGAGATCATCGGGGGGAGACATCCCGTAATAGAGCAGATGTCTTTGGGCGGAGATTTTGTTCCCAATGATTGTAAATTTGATGAAGAGAAAAAGTTTTTGTTGATCACCGGTCCGAACATGGGAGGAAAATCCACTTATCTTCGTCAGACAGCGATCATCGTTTTGATGGCTCAAATCGGGAGTTTTGTTCCCGCGGAAAAAGTTGTGATGTCTCCGGTGGACAGAATTTTTACCAGAGTCGGAGCCTCGGATAATCTGGCGCGTGGAGAGAGTACTTTTATGGTCGAGATGACGGAGGCCTCCTATATTTTGAACAACGCAACGGAAAAAAGTTTGATAATTCTGGACGAGCTGGGGAGAGGGACTTCCACTTACGACGGAGTGAGCATAGCTTGGGCGATAACGGAATTCCTGCACGATGAAATCGGAGCAAAGACTCTTTTCGCCACACATTATCATGAACTTATAGAACTTGCAGACCAACTTTCCAAAGCGGAAAATCTGAGCGTGGCGGTGAAAGAAACGGAAAAAGACGGAGTTGTGTTTTTGTATAAAGTTGTTGAAGGCGGAGTTGATAAAAGTTATGGAATAGAGGTTGCGAAGTTGGCCGGGTTGCCGGTCAATGTGGTGGGCAGGGCCAGAGGCGTATTGAATGAGCTTGAAGAAGGGCAATCCGGGACCAAGAGAGCCCGTCGAAGGCAAACATTCTTCCCCACGGATCAAGCCGAATTGTTTGACCCCATCGAATTAAGGGAGCATAAAAAGATCATCGGAGAGTTGGGAAAAATGGACACGGACAATATGACTCCGATTGAAGCTCTCGAGAAACTTGTAAAAATGAAAAATCAGATATGTCGTTGATAAAAATTTTGCCGCAAAATCTGGTTAATCAAATCGCCGCGGGTGAAGTGGTGGAAAGACCTTCTTCCGTTGTGAAGGAGCTTGTGGAAAACAGTCTGGACGCGGGAGCGGACATTATAACCGTGGAAGTGAAAGACGGCGGCACTTCCTTTATCAAGATTGCGGACAATGGACGCGGGATGTCCCGTGAGGACCTTGAGCTTGCAATAAAGCCTCATGCCACGAGTAAGATTTTCAACGAGAGCGATCTGTGGAAAATATCGACGATGGGCTTCAGGGGCGAGGCGCTTCCCAGTATCGCGTCTGTTTCAAAGATGAGCATTAAAAGTAAGCGTGCCGGCGAAGTCGGGGGGAGCCGGATTGATTGTGTGGGCGGGGAGGTTGTGAGTGTTGAGGACGTTGGGATGAGTGACGGCACGCGTGTTGAAGTCTATGAGTTATTCTTCAATACACCCGCCAGGCAAAAATATCTTAAACGTGAAAATACCGAATTCGGGCATATAAGTTCCTTGATAAATACTATCGCTCTGGCACATCCGAATATCGCTTTTAAACTTATCCATAATGAAAAAACAGTCAGTGATTTTCCAAAATCATCGGACCTTCTTTCAAGAATAGCCGATGTTTTCGGTAAAAACACCGCCGAAGCCATGATCCCAATTTTTTACGGGGGAAGTGAAATAAAAATAGAGGGATTTATCGCTAAGCCGTTTTTGAGCCGAAGCACTTCACAGCATCAATATATTTTTGTTAACGGTCGGCCGGTTCAACATTATCTTTTGGCGAACAGAATAAAAGACGCGTATCACTCAATGCTGATGGAACACAAAAAACCGATTTTCATTTTGAATATGCGGATTGACCCGTCTTTGATCGATGTGAATGTCCATCCTCGGAAAACTGAAATTCGTTTTGAAGACCAAGAAACTATAATCAGAGCGGTTTACGGTTGTGTAAAAACCTCTTTGGAGAAAGCCAATTTGATACATGGAGCTTCGGATTCTTTTGCAAAATTCCCGACAAAACCTCAAGCCGAATCTTCACGTGCCGAAACCGATTTTAATAGAACTTCTCCGTCATGCGGGAAACAATCTTCATCCCTTCCGTATCCCGATCGGCGTCCATCCGAGAGTGCTCAATATGCCATAGATTTTTCGCGCCAGTTGCTTAAGGCGCGCGACCAAAAAAACATTCGTGATTTGGACGAAAAGGCAATTACAAGAGCTATCAGCCAGGTCTCAAACTCTTACATAGTCGCGGAAAATGAAGACGGTCTTATTCTTATAGATCAACACGCGGCACATGAAAGAGTTCGATATGAAGAGCTTATGGATCAGTTTGAAAAGCAAGAAAAATCCGTTCAGCCTCTGCTGGTTCCTCAACAGCTGGAATTGACCACCGAAGAGATGTCCCTTTTTGAAGAAAAGAAAGAAATCTTTGAGGCTTTGGGGTTTGAAATAGAGGCTTTTGGAGGCAATACGTTTGTGGTTCACGCGGTTCCCGGTTTTCTTTCAACTCAGGAAATCGATGATGTGATAAAAGGTGTTTTGGATGATATTCAAAACGGTAAAAACCCCACGACCATGCAAGGAAGGATTGAGGAAATAATCAATTACATGGCTTGCAGAAGCGCGATAAAATTCGGACAAAAATTGGAACTGCCGGAAATGCAATCTCTGATTTTACAATTGGAAAAATTGAAGCGTCCGTCCACCTGTCCTCACGGAAGACCCACTACGATATCTTTGACATTGGGAGATCTTGATAAGATGTTTAGGCGTTAAATAGAATTTCTCAATTTATTTCCAGATGGCGGAAAAGTATCTGTCGTAAACGAGATTTGTGGCGAAGATTATTCTGTCGGCCGCGTCTTTTCGCGCGGTTGCGGGGAAGTATCCCAGATTCTTCAACGAATCGTCCGCTTGAATTGTCTTATTCAAAATACTTCCTCTGCTTCCCGGTTGTTTTTGCACCGTTAATCTGTAAGTGTCCGCGGGTTTGCGGAAATCCAGAGTGAACGGCAATTCATATTTTATGTTCAGGGTCCCTACCTCCCCCGCGTTTATTTCCATGATTGAAAAGAAATATGTTTTTCTTAGTTCCTCATCGTATCCTACGGTTATGTCTTCATCGCTGGATTCCAACAAAATACTGCCGGGCGGGACAAAAATCCTCATGTTAACTTTGTTTCTGCCTCGTCCAAGGATATCTATGAGTTGATCCGGCATTTCCTTGAACCCGTACTCCCTCAAAATACCTCTCCAGTAATAGTAGACATCATCGGTCCAGAGGTGTGACCTCTTTATTGTCAGTTCGTTTATCACTCTTCCGTTTTTTTCTATTTGCTTTTCATGCCTTATGTTTTCTTCCACGAATTTATCTGATTTCGTTCCTCCCACCGACGCGTTTATGACACTCAAATAATCCTCTTTTTCTCCCAATTCTCTAACACGACCGCTTATGCCTGCCGCGTCAAAAAGGGCTTGGATATCCGGATCCGGAGAATACATCAATATATGTTTTTGTTGAGCGGCTCTGTGAAGTTTCGATCCCACCGCACCTATGTTCTGCTCCTTCAAAATCGCTTCCTTGAACGCGGGAACAAAGACTTTTAAAATGTGTTTCGGATCTTCCGGCCCCCAAACTTTTCCTTCTATCACATAACTCAAAAGCAGGTTGTAATTCTCTGCGTTAAGTTTCCCAAACTCCCCCACTTGCACCGGTCCCGTTATCTCCAACATATCCCTTAAAAGCCCCTGATTTATTGCTATTACCGTGTCCACTCCCGGACCTCCCTGTTTTTGAAGAAACCATCTTGCCTTGGATCCGGAAATTGAAAAATCCGGAGAATAATTACTGTCCCGAAATCTCCAGTTATCCGTAAAATCCTTAAGTGATTCGTGCGGTTCTATGTATCCCCCGTATGATCCGTCTATGTCGTAAACATCTTCAACGCGCAAGTTGACTATTTCCCCGTCAGTTATGTCAATTATCGCGTAGCTCCCGATGAAACCTCCTGTCGGTCTTATTTCGTTATTATTTTGAAGAAGTACAAGGTACCTGTGCGGGTGTTTGTGCCCCATAAGTTTGAGAAGCGCGGGAAAATGTTTCGCCGTTGACTCCAGAAGATCTGAAATTTCCTCTATCTGTTTCTTCGCGAAGGCTATCCTGGCTGACATTTCTCCCCTGAAAACATTTTCGTCTATCCTTCCTATAAGCTCCGCGGCTTCAACGACTTCCGCTATCGCCAGTTCCGTTTTCGCAAGCCCTTTTTCCAGAGTTTCCGCAATCGAAATTTCTATTTCCGTCTCCTCCTCCGGCAAATTCTGCATCACAAAAAACAATGGGATTTTATTGAATTGCTCTCCCGCCTCAAGAAAATATCCGCCCGCCTCCGCCAGGTGCTTTCCTCCTCTGAACAAAGCATTTGCAACATACGCCAAGTTGTCCTCTCTTTCGTAAAATGATTCATAACTGCTTACAAACCAAAGTCTTGTGCCCGCTTTTGAAAAATTATCCAATGCCTCTTCAAACGCGGTCAACCCCTCCCGGAACTGGATTTTTGTTCCGCCCTCTCCGGAGTCCATCAGAAGAGAAAATCCTTCCTGTGCCTGCGCGGATATCTCTTGCTGGATCTTCTGCCCCGTGTAATAAACGTTCACCGTATTTAAAACCAAAAGTATAACGAATCCCGCAATCCCTATTTTTAACAAGTTCCCCAAAAAGCGCGGTGGTTTAAAAGTTTTCCCTTTTATGTAAATGTAGTGCTCCTCTTTGCCGGAAATATCTCTAACCGTTCTTATCGGGCTCTTTATTTTTTTCAAAAAATTACCCCGCTTTTGCGTTTGTCTTTTTTCCCGGGAATCACTGTTTCCCAGATTTATTTCTTCGTTATCGGGTTCGTCGCCCGTAACCGGAGATGACTTAATGTCTCTCAATTTTTTTGCCATATCACTTGATATGCAAATAATTTATTGTGACGATGCCATCGTGAAAGTAGTTTCTTCCGGAGCTTAAGGACAAAATTATTTCCGCAAATTCCGGAAGATCGTATTCCTCCAAGAACAGAGGGATCAATTTATCCACCCTGAAATATGAGACTTCGTCTGAGTTTTTTATCACCGGCTCTATCTGCTTTTCGAATATTATCGTGTCTTTCAGACTTTCACCCTCGCCATCAAACAAATCCAAACTTTGTTTTATTGAATCTTTGCTGTTGGTTATTATCGCTATGCCGTCGGCAATCGTGTAATAGAGGCTTTTGTTTTCTTCGCCCATGTTGAGTTCAAAGATCTTGTGTTTTCCGTATTCCGATTCTTCCCTTGTTATCTGTTTTGGCACGGCTATTATCTCTCTTCCCACCGTTCCGTCCGGCAGTGTATGCTCTACTATTTTCGGTTCAAAAACAGCCCCGATTTCGGCAAATTTTTCCGCCATTTCGTGTACTTTTACGGCCGCCGCCTGGCTATCGCTTAAATCTGTTATGAGCTTGTATGTCCCCCCGTTTTCTCCCTCTTCCAGAACCATCAAAAATTCATTTCTTACTATCGGGAATATGTCCTCCTCCAAATTCGTGTCCGCCCCGAAATATTTTTCCACGTAATTTTTCATCAAAGTTTCAAAGCCGGAAATATACAAAAGATCTCCTCCGGAAATCACTTTTATCAGTCTTTTCATCTGTGTTTCCAAATTTTCTCCGCCCCAGAAGGCTGTTATTTCAGGAGATACGTATTCAAGAAGATCCGCTCTGTATTTTTTCTGTGCACTCAAGTATGTGGCGGTCTGGTCAACGACTTTATCACTCAGGCTTAGAAAGCTTTGTATGGCAAAGTTGTCGTCCATTGCTATCAGCGCCACTCCCTCAGCTTTGAAAGAATCTATCAGAGGTTGGATAACTCTCATGGAAAGTCCCTGCTCGCTAAGCTCCGGGAAATGTTTGAAAAACGCGTCGCTCACGGCTTCATAATTTATGTACGCAAACGCAAGTTTTCCGACGGGTAGATTATTGTCTATTC
>PXEC01000016.1 GCA_003566255.1 Candidatus Peregrinibacteria bacterium
CTTCCAAAAAAATCCCCCCCCCCACATAGACCCCCTCCCCTCGCTTCGCTATAATCGACCCAATATTATCCCCTACTCCCCCACCCCATGAAATACACCATCGGAAAAAAAATATTCGGCCGATATTTCGTACAAGACGCCGAAGGCAAAGATGTTTACTACTGCAAAAGAAAATCCTTCCTTTCCGGAACATATAAATTCACCGACGTAAGCGGAAACGAAATCCTTTCATTCAGAAGAATCCGAATCACAATCGCTAACGAAACATACGAACTTAAAAAACAAAACGAACTCTTCGGAACACTGAAAAGGGAACACGATTTCAACAAACTTTTCAGCATGTTCCAGTCCGTAATGAACAAACAATTTGACGAATTGGGTTCGGTAAAAATCGGAATGCTGGAAACAAACAACAGCACACCCATAGAGTTGAAAGCAAAAACTCTATTGTCCGGAGTTAGACACGGAGGAAGCAGAATGGGCTATCACACGGAGTTTTTAAAAGACAACCAACTCATAGCGAGCGCGTCAAAAATATTGGGAATACGTGAATTCACAAAACTTTATGAAGTCGATATAACGGAAAACCAGGACGACACATTAATCCTGGCAAGCATAATCATGATTGAGCTCATGGCAAGAAGAGCCCAGAATCAATCAAGCAGAAACGTGCCGAGATCCGGAATCAGGCTCGGTCCACGTTCCCGCTGATTTTTATAAACAAATTATTTCCAAAGACCAACCTGTATCTGGTTGGAATATACGTTGCAACCTCCGCTTACATATTCGCAGACTCTGACAAAATAATAGCCACCACCGTCAAAAGCCTTCAAATAAGTACTGCTCGCTTCGGGTTTGCTCAAATAAATATATTTATCTCCGGATCTTGTCGGATATGTCGGGAAAGAATTTTTTGACCAAACAACCTTGAATCCCCTTGAAGCATAACCATCATTTGTCCAACCTACTTTCGCGCCGCCCAAAGATTTAAGATGGATATAAGTAACCCTGTTTTTCTCCTCAAGGATTTTTTTCTCAACCAAGTATTCATAAGTCAAAGACTTTTTATCGGTAATTTCCTCAACAATCCTGTAAATAATTTCCGACATTTCTCCTCTAGTGATATTTTTTCCAAAGGAATCAACGCTTGAAGGTATGGCAAATTTGGCTTCCAACGCCTTAACAAATTGGTGATACCAGTTGTCCTTATAAGAATCATTGATATTTAGATGAAGAGTGTTCGCGATAATCTTGCTTGCCTCAACAAAATTTATGTCATTGGAAGGTTTGAAAGTCCCATCCGGATACCCATCAATAATTCCCTGATTCTTCGCACTGCAAACATATTGCGCAAACCACTGTTCCGCGACATCGGAAAAACAATTCTTTCCTCCTAAATCCCGTCCACTTCCCTCCATCGCGATCTTCAAAAACTCAGCTCTGTTAATTCTCTTATCCGGCCTAAAAGTCCCATCGGAATACCCTTCAATCACACCTTCTTCCTTAAGATACAAAATCGCGTCATAATTCTGATGTTTTTCCAAGACATCTTTAAATCCATCATTTTCTTCACATGACGAATCGATTTTGGAATTAACCAAATTCACACTGATTTCATTTGAATATGTCCCGCAGGTTCCCCCGCTCAAATATTCGCAAACACGAACATAATATGCTCCACCGCCATCAAAAGCATGCAAAGTGGCTTTATTCGCGGACGGATCACTCAAATAAATGTACTTGTCTCCGGATCTTGTCGGATATGTTGGCAAAGAATTTTTTGACCAGACAATTTTATATCCTCTTTCCGAAGGAGTACTGGCGGTCCAGACAACTTTATCATCATCAAACTGACTGACGGTTATTGACTCCACGGTAGAAGTCCCGGAAGTTTGTTCCTTTTCGCCCACGGCATACGCACTAGAAAAGCCGATAAGCACAAAGAAACACAAGGCGATAGCAATTTTGGCCTTCATATTTTTTTGGGTTAATAACTAGGAAGCGATTATAATACACATATATAAAAATAGTAAAGATGTCGCAATATAATAAAGCTTATGGTAGTATACGAACAATCGACCACCTCAAAAACTAACCCTTATTCCCATGGAAATCCCGGCACCGGAATCCCTCATTCTCGGAAAGATCATCGGCATATTTCTGGTTTTTTGCGGCATAATGTTGCTCGCAAAAAGAAAAGAATGGATGAATATAATCGGAAGCATCAAAGACAATCCGACCGTTCTTTATTTCTCGATACTGGTGGAATTTGCTCTTGGATTGCTGATCGTTCTGATACATCCCGTCTGGGTGTGGGACTGGCCGCTACTTATAACGATTTTGGGATGGGCAATGATTCTTGAAGCAACGATTTGCACCCTACTGCCCCACAAAAGCGTAATAAAATTGTTGAAATTTTACACCAGGCCGGTTTTCTACAACATAACTTGGGTTTCATTTATGTTAATCGGTCTGTTCCTGCTAGCAATGTCATGCGATTTAATAAACTTTTTATAAATTTCTCTAACCCTCAACACCATGCTGAGCAACCACGTCTACAATCTGATGGCACAACTGCTTGAAGAAAGCAAAAGTCTGCAAAGGATAAAAGAAAATTACAAAACCGATTCCGGAGAATGCGCGGAATGCGTGGAATTCTGGGAAAAATTGGAAGCGGACAAAGAAAACCATGTCCGCGAACTCACGGAAATGGTAAAAACGCATCTAAGCTAAAACCATAAAAATCAACTAACCTAAATTCCCATGGAAATCCTAACACCCGAATCCATTCTGCTCGGGAAAATCATCGGTGTAACGATGGTGGTCGGAGGACTATCGATGGTCCTAAAAAAAGCCCAATGGCTGAAAATAACAAAGGACATAGCTGAAAAACCGACAATCTTATACTCCGCCGCACTGGTTGAATTCATAATCGGTCTGACAATCGTATTGATCCACCCAATTTGGATCCCTTGCTGGCCCACAATCATAACGGTTCTCGGCTGGCTGATGATGGTAGGATCCGCTTTGTATCTTTTACTCCCTCACAAATCAATAACCTCCTTTTTAAAGACCTTCATGAAACCTTCATTAATCATCGCGAAAGGGATTGTTTTGATTTTGATAGGAGCATACATGTCGATAATGGCGTTCGGGGAAATAACATTTTTGGAAAAAGAAGAAGTTTTGATGGACAAAGAAACCGCGATGGAATTGATCACGGAAAACCGCTGGATTTGGACGGAAACGGTCTACTCCGATGAAGAAACTTTCATACCGAATTATCCGGAAGAATTCGTTCTGACTTTCAATGAAGACGGTTCAATGGGGTCACTAACGGACTGTAACTCTATGGGTGGAAATTTTGAAATAGACGAAGAAAAAAACATAGGCTTTTCCGAATTTTTTTCAACAAAAATGTACTGCGAAGGATCACAGGAAAGCGATTACATGACGATGCTGCAAGACTCGGAAAATTTTACTTTTGAAAACGGAAATTTGATTTTAAAATCGGATAAAGCCGGATCAAAAATGATTTTTTCACCAAAAAGCTGATACTGATAGTATACTCGCATCCCAACAAAACCGGTCATTGCGGATTCATTTTGCTTGCCGATAATACTTCAATCAGGTAAAATCGTCGCTGAACTAATCCATAATTCCTAACCAAAAAAATCATGGCAAAAGGAAAAACTCCAAGAAGGGCAAGAAAATCAAGTCCGGTTCTAATCGTGGTCTTGATAATACTACTGGCCGTCAGTTTGGGACTTTTGTGGTGCGTAACAACAAAAGAAACGCCCACACCGGTAACGGAAGATCCAAAACCGATAGAAATCATTGACGAAGTTTCTGAAGAAGAAGAAAGGGTAATGCACGAAGAAGCCGAATTAACGGGATTCGGATTTATGCAGGACTTTTTATTGGTCGCGCCTCCGGACGCTGACGAAGAAGCAATAGAAAGAATGTACGCGGCTCTATCAACTACGGCAAAAGAAGAAGTTTCGCTTGAAACATTTGTTCAAGACATTCCGCTGTTCATAGGAGTACAAGACATCCCTGAACAAGGAGTCAGCGTTGAAGATCTGCAAATAACCGGACCGGACACCGCTGAATTCTTTACGGGACTAAACTACGAAACAGGAAGAGTTCTAAGAAAATTGGAACTTGTCATGGAGGACGGTGAATGGAAAGTTGACGGCGTTTCAGAATACCACAAGGACGAAGAAGCATACGAAGCCGCGGTTGAAGCTGTAATGGCTTTGGTAATGGAAGAAACGGAACTTGAAAGAGGAGATTTGGAATTAGCATCGGTAACTGAACATCAATGGCCGGACGGATGCCTTGGACTTCCCGAAGAAGATGAAATGTGCACAATGGCAATAGTCCCCGGATACGAAGTGGTTATTGAAGTCGGCGAAGAAACAAGAACTTTCCGCACGGACATGGACGGATCCGTTATAAGAGAGGATGTCTAAAAACAGATACAACAAAAAAGACCGGCTGTAACAGCCGGTCTTTTTTTATTAATCTCTCTCCCTATCTAACATATCCTCAGACAACCCAAGAAAATACTTGTCGGTAAATCCTGCTATGTAGTCAATTACAGCTTGAACATTAGCATTTTCCCCATGCCTGTTTCTAAGCTTTTCCATATAACCAACAAAATCACGCCCCTCCATATATCCCTTAATAATAGAGGAATCGGGATAACTCTCCGGATTTTCCAAAGCCTTCAAGCATTCATCAAAAAGCAATTTCATTCTCTCCAGCATATATCCTTTCGGCCCTTCCGTCTGAGAAGAATCTAAACTTTCGGAATCAACCCACGAATTAACAATCCCATATCTTGGATATAAAAAGTCCTTTTTAAAATTAAGAAGTGTTTCTGAAATCTCTCTGCCATAAGAAATCATATCCTTCCCATAACTATTAACAAGAATATCAACAATCAAAGAATTAATCATATCTCCGCTGTTAACACCCAATTTTTGAACAACCTCAATAGGCAAATCTTCTTCATCCACAACACCTAGCGCAACCAGATCATCAAAATCCTCGGGCGCATAATGCAAAGTATCGACCAAAAGGACTATACACGCCTCTATTGTAGCAGGCTCAACCCTAACACCTTTCACGGCCTCCTTCACTTCACCTATAAAATTTTTTACTGCGTTTGAAGAGTTCATATCGAAATCAATCACAACATTGGCGGAACATTTAATAACCTTATTTATATACTTTTCAATCGAATCATTTAACTTCTCCGGTGTTATACTTCTATCAGGCTTCACTTTAATAAAATCGCTTTCTCCATCATGTGTTAAAATCCCATGTCGAACTTGATCGGTTAAGTTAAGCCCCGCACCCTTGGGGTCCCCCATCACACAGGCAACTCTATCCACAACATTGACCCCCTGTATGTTATGCATAAAAAAGCCGATATCATTAAAAACGTCTCTACCCAAACAACTTACGGTATCGGAAATAAGCATTTCTCCTACGTGCCCGAGAGGAGCATGCCCGATATCATGCGCAAATCCTATAGCCCTCGCCAACTGCTCATTCGCGCCAATACACCTAGCTATATATGCGGATATTTCCCCAACGCGTTGTGAATGAACCATCCTATTCAAAATATGATCACGCCTGGGAGAAGTCACGGCCTGCGTTTTTCTCGCAAGTCTTTCCCATTCCTTTGAAAAAAGAACTCTAATAATATCGGTGCGAAAAGGAGGCATTGAATTTTCAACAGAAAAGTCTTCATCCCTCTGCCTGACGGCAGCCTCATTGGGAGTAGCAAAAGAAGTTAAAGCAGTATTTCTGCCAGAAACACGATCATTAATTTCCTCACAAAAATCCCTCGCTTCGGTTTCGGAAGAAAAATAATCGCGAACTTCTTCCTCTGCAATCGGTTTAAACATATTTAAAAAATTAAAGATATAAAACACATCTGAATGACCCGCTGAAAATACGAGTATCGGCGGCCTGCCACCCCACGGAAGTTTCAATTTTATTTCCGTGCTTGTTCTGATATCCGTAAAGAGCATTTTCCTCCCCTATTACCAGTTTAGCATCGGAAGAATCCAGCCATGCCCAGTCAGGATATTTATCCATTCTGATTCCCAACTGATCCCCTATCATCAAGTAATCATCGGGCGCCATAAGTTTACATCCGCCTCCAAACTGAGATGCCAATGAAACAGCTTGCTCATAATTAACCTTTCTACGCCCGTTCGGAGCGGACGCGGACAAATCGGCAAAAACAAAAGTCCCCTCATCTATTCTTATAACATCCGGCTCTCCACCGGAATCGTCCATTCTTTTCAACGCCTCAAGCTTTGCCGGATTCTGACTCAGCATGAATTCAATTTCACTCCAATCCGCCTCCTTATGACATGGAATATTGTGTTCATTAGCTTCATACCTTTCTTTCAAAACTTTCATAAAAGCCTCTATTTCAGAGCCTTCTTCAAAAAAGACGGTATCAATTCCGTCGGACACAATCTCCCTCAACGCACTGATTTCCGGATCAATTTTCCCCAAAATAGCGGCTTTCGCGGCAACCTCCTCCTGAAAATAAATTTTTTCCCGCAATCCCAAAGAAGAAAAAAGATTTTGCATAAGCAACAAGACTTCTCCCATTCTTGCCTGCAAAAAAGAAACATCTTCAAAAGCGGGATCATCCTCAGCGGCAACAACTCTCCCAACCGCTTCTCTCAAATCATTTGATATTGCTTCAGCCTGCTCGGGAGTGATTTTTTCCGAAGAACACAGATTCTTCTTGACCCCGGCAACATCCAGAACCCTTTGGACCAACAACAAAGTCTCCCCCAAACGGATTTGCAAAAAAAGAGAATCACACGGATCCGGTTCACGATCAAAAGAAACAACTCTTTCAAAAACATCTCTGGCATCAGGAGATATAACAGGCTTGATCGGCTTAATTTCTTCATCCCTTCCAATCATGAAGATAAACTCAAACAGTTCAGCTTCTGTCAATTCATCCTGATTTCCGGTTTTTTCCGAAGTCATAAAAAAATTTTTACAAACGGTTCAGAATTCTACACAATCCGCCTTATTTGTCAATCCTTTAAGGCCCGACACGGCTTCCAGAAATGATATATTAAAATCGATAACGATCTTCACGCATGCGCAAAAAAATAATCGTCAACGATAAAATGCAAAAAGCCGTCTATTACCTGACGGAACCCGTAGGCAAAAACTTCCATCCGGATTTCACCCCCGACCTCACGCCCAAAGAAATGCTGGAGCTTGGAATATTCGGCGGAAAATACATGACAGACTGCAAAAAAGAATTCCCCGCCTCCTGGTTCAAAAACGCAAAACTTTCCCCGAAGAGAAGAGACCCGTCGCTAAACTTCTTCGGAATTGACGCGTCACTCCCGCTAAAAGTCTGGCAACAAAAAGGATGGATACATCCGGCGGATCCAAGAGGATGGTTCCAATGGTATTGCAGATATTACATGGGCAGAAGAATCCCGGAAGAAGACGAAAGACAAATAAAAAGATGGAAAGCGATAACCCGCCACATCGGAGCAATAAAAAAGAATTGCGTCCCCGGCGACCTCTCCTGCAGAAGAAAACAAAGACAAGCTGTCCTCCACTGGGCATACGATTCAAGGAAAATCTAATCCCTCACAAATGAAGCTTTTTATAAAAGTAAAAACAGGAGCAAAGCAAACCGAAGTGATTC